>JAPLZN010000065.1 GCA_026395035.1 Candidatus Vogelbacteria bacterium
GATTCCTGCCTGCGCAGGAATGACAAAATGCTAAGATTTTGGGAGTTCGGCAATTCAAGGCCCGCTTGTGTAGTGGACGGGGTTTGTGTTAGAACTAGGCCAGAAGATTTGCTGTTTGAAATCATCTTACTCAAATGAGGAGGGTACATCGTGAAAAATGATCGTCGTCAGTCGGCCAAGGGTTGGCCGATTTGGGTCGCTTCCGGTGGAATAAATTTTTTTGGTCAGGGTTGGTTATTCCACCAGTGGCTAAAATGGTTGCACAAATGGGTGCTGTTTTGGTTGGCCGGACTGACTTGGCTGGGGGCGCTTAAGGTGTTCAAGACGAGCACTCTTTATCTCCAGGCGGGGAATATGCCGCTCGACCAGGAAACACTCATGCCGACCGAGCGTTTCCCCAAATGCATTTATGTCCGCCCCTGGCAATGGCTCCTGGGCGTGGCGCTTAATGCGGTCGGGTTGTCCGGTCCCGGTTTCAAGGATTTGCTTGAACGGGGGTTTTGGCAAAAATTGACAGAGTACTTCCAGATTTCGTTGATGCCAATCGGACCCAAGGAAACCTGGGAGGAACAATGGCGGGGATGTTTGCGGTTGTTGGGAAAGCACTTCAAAGATTTCCTGTCCCCGTTTGGTCTTCAGTTGAACGGTTCGTGTCCGAATGTGCGAGTCGGAGAAGCGATGACGGAGATTGTGGAAAAGATCCTGCGGATGCTTGATGCGATTTCGGAGTTTCCGTTTATGAAGGAGGTCGAAGTTTTTGTGAAGATTGCGGTCACGATGTCGCCGGCTGATGCCGCGCGGATTGCGGCCCACCCGAATTGCGCCGGACTGGTGGTATCAAATACCGTTCCGTTTGGCTGGTTCGGAATTCCCAAATGGAAATGGTTGTTCTGGTTTCCATTTTCCCTCCGTTTCGATTTTTCGGCCGGTTGGCGACATCTCTCGATCCGCTTGGTTTCGCCACTGGCGAAATTCGGTGGCGGCGGTTTGTCGGGGGCGGGGCTGTTCCCGCTACTGGTCAAATGGTTGAAAGAGTTCCGAACGATTGATTCGAATTCCTATGTCAACGCGGGCGGTGGAATCCTCAAAGCGAAGCAAGTTGACCGATTATTCGCGGTTGGGGCCAACTCGATCTCGATCGGTTCGATCGCTTTTCTGCGCTGGTGGCGGATGGCAGATGTTATTGAACATGCCTATCTTGCTTTCCATCGACTGGTCCGGTAACAATTCTTGAAATTGAAGGAGGCGACTAATGAAATTGGACGGTAATACCATTACCTTTCGCAAGCCCTTCGACTTGCACGCGCATTTGCGCACGGGCCAACTGATGTACTGGACGCTCAAATATCTGGTCCAGTACTATCGGGTGATCGTGGCGATGCCGAACATTGCCGAACGGCCGATCTGCACGCTGGACGACCTCATCTGGTATCGGGCGCAGGTGAATGCGGTACTCGACCAATTGCGGCGCGAGGGCATTTTGACGGAGGAGGTGACGATCCTGTATATGATCAAACTGACCCCGGCGACCACGCCCGAAATGATCCGGCAGTTCAAAAGAGAAAAAGATGTAATCGGGATGAAGTATTATCCCGCTGACGCGCCGACAACGAATGCGGCGGGCGGGATCGCCGATCTGCGCGCCAAATCACTCGCGCCGGTGCTCCGGCATATGGAGTTTTGCGGACTGCCTTTCTCTGGACACTTTCAGCACTCGATTAAAACCGGGCTGGATCTGTTCTATACCGAGCAGTCGGCGTTGTCTGATCTGCGCTGGCTGGCCGAGGAGTATCCGAATCTGCGGATTACGGTGGAACATGCCAGTACAGCCGAGACAATCGCGGCCATCTATTACCTGGATAATGTCCGGGCAACGCTTACGGTGCATCATATGTCGAAGACACGGAATGATGCTCTGTCTCCGCATTACATTTGTATGCCACCGCTCCAAACCTCCCATGATCGTCAGATCGTATTAAAAGCGGCAATGTCGGGTAGTCCGAAGTTTATGCTCGGCAACGACAGCGCGATCCATTGGCGGGAAAAGAAAGAATGTCGGAATCCGGCGACGGGCATCTGGAACGCACCGACCTCGCTCTGCAAGCTGGTCGAGCTCTTTGAGGAGTCAAATAGCTTGGACCGTTGGGAATTCTTCTCTTCTGGTGCTGGCGCGCAAGCTTACGATCTGCCGCTTTTCGATGACGAGATCACCTTACGCCGGGAAGAGTGGACCGTTCCGCATTCCTATGCCGAAGGCCAGCTGGTGCCGTTCTTGAGCGAAGAAAAGCTGGCCTGGCGACTAGCCGAGTAGGAATGAGTAAGATGAAAGGGGTTGAAGATAATTACAGGGCTGGAACGGATCGTTCCAGCCCTTATTTTTTGCCCGCCCTTTTCATATTTTGTTCCTGTGCTAGACTGCCGTTAGATTGAAAATCGACATCGTTTCAGTAAAGGAGAGGAACAATGAATGAACCGAAGATCCTAATCATCGACTTGGGATCGCAGTACACGCTGGTAATCGGCCGGACACTCCGGGAGTTGGGCTACCGCTCGGCGATTCTATCGCCCAAACAGGCGGCCGTTTGGCTCACGAATAACCGGCCGAAAGGAATCATTCTGTCCGGCGGTCCGGCGAGCGTCAACGACGCGGATGCTCCGGCCCCACCCGGACAGATTCTCAATCGGAATATTCCCATTTTAGGGATTTGCTACGGCATGCAGTGGTTGGCCAAAGAATCCGGGGGGAAAATCATTGCCGCCGTTGAGAACAAGGATTACGGCTCGGCCCAAGTTACCCTTGATATTTCCGATCCGTTGTTTGCGGATATGGTTCCGCTTCAGACGGTTTGGATGAGTCACGGCGACAGTGTTGCGTTCGATGGCCTTGGTTCGCGATATTTTCCGATTGGTCGGGCAACGCAGGGAAATTGCTCGTCAGCGGCACTTCGTTTCCGCGGTACGCCCTGGTGGGGCGTGCAGTTCCATCCGGAAGTGGTGGAGACGCCTTGCGGTAAGCAGATGCTTGAAAACTTCGTCGGCGGGATCTGCAGGGCGAAACGAGATTGGCAACCGCAGAGCGTGATTGAGGAAATCCGCCAGCAAGCGGCCGCTTACGGGAAGATCAAGGTGCTTGGCGGGTTTAGTGGCGGAGTGGATTCGTCCACGTTGTCCGCGATCCTGGCACCGGTGATGGGTTCCAATCTGCAAGCTATCTGCATTGATGGCGGACAGCTTCGCCAGGACGAGCTTAACGAAATTGTCCGTCATGCGCAGGCTTGCGGTGTGTTTCTTAAGATCGTAAAGGCCGAAGACCGGTTCTTGACTGCCCTTGATGGTCTTACTGATGCGGCGAAAAAGAGAATCGCTTTCAGAATGGTTTACAAAGCCATTCTGAAAGAAGAATCCGCGCTGTTTGATTTGTCGGGAGAAGAGATCGTACTCCAGGGCAGTCTGGCCACCGATTTCATCGAGTCCGGCCAGCATTCCGGCTCGGGTTCGGCGGAGATTAAACAACACCACAATACCGAACTTGGCTTCAAGCGCGAACTGCATCCTTTCAAAAATCTGTTCAAGTATGAAGTGCGGGCGCTGGCCCGGGCGCTGGGGTTGCCAGATTCAATCGCCCTCCGCCAGCCCTTTCCCGGTCCGGGACTCTTTCTGCGGGTGAACGGCGTGCCGGTCACCCGAGAACGACTCGAGTTGGTCCGTTGGGCGGATGCGGAAGTGACTAGGATCCTGCGTGAGGCCGGGCTCTGGTCGGAGATCTCGCAGTTGGTGGTGGCGCTGAATGGCGTGCCGACGGTGGGGGTCAAGGGGGATGGCCGGATCTATGCTGGAAGCATTGTGGTGCGCGGGGTGCAAACCTCCGACTTCATGACGGCGACCGGCTATCAGATTCCGGCCGAGGTCCGGCGGCGGATCAGTCGCGAGATTACCAAGCATCCGCAAGTCGTTCGCGTGTTCTTTGACGAAACCGACAAACCGCCGGCGACGACGGAAATGGAGTGATCTTTTGTTCGCTTGCTTGCCACCCCGCTCTTTTTAAGAGAGCGGGGTGTTTTTTAACAATCTTTGTTCATATGAACAAAGATTGTTAAATTAGTTTGCTAGATATTATTTTTGATTTTTCCGCCATTTGGGCAAAATCGTCCGGGCTGAATTTGTCTTTGTGGCCCCAATGGACCAGGCCGTCGCCCACGAAGCGGGGGATGAGATGAACATGAGCGTGCAGTACGAGCTGGTTGGCGGTCGTACAGGTAGGACATTTTTTTCTTTACTTTTTTTATTTTGAGTCTAAACTATTATTAACTGCAGCTTTACTGTCCAGCACAAGAGAATTCTTCTCGGTTGCTGGCTAGTCGGTCGTCTGAATCGGACG
>JAPLZN010000028.1 GCA_026395035.1 Candidatus Vogelbacteria bacterium
TTTTTTATGCACAGTTTTTGTTTATACAAAGCAAGTGATATAATCGAGAGTAATGTCACAAATTCGCGTGGGAATTTTACGGGGCGGGCCGAGTTCGGAATACGAAGTATCGTTAAAAACGGGGGCCAGTGTCTTGGCGGCTTTGCCGCCGGACTACAAAAAAGAGGATATTTTAATTACCAAGGATGGGCTCTGGCATTTTCGCGGCGCACCGCTTAATCCGTTAAATCTACCGGATTATATCGATGTCGCCCTACTCGCCTTGCATGGCGAATACGGCGAAGACGGGCAGGTGCAGAAAATGCTCGAAGACATGTCGTTGCCGTTTACCGGTTCGGGGAGTCTCGGGTCGGCCTTGGGGATGAACAAAATCCACACCAAGAAACATCTCGTTGATTCTGGCGTCAGGATGCCCCGACATGTTTTGGCATTGGAAGGCGACGATCCTCGTGATCGAGCCGGCGAGGCTTTTGCTAAATTTTCTCCGCCCTATGTCGTTAAGCCGGCCGATCGCGGATCCTCCGTCGGTCTGTTTATTGTCAAGAATGCGCACGAATTGGCCCAGGCAGTCCAAAATTGCTTTCAGTATTCCGATCGAGTGCTAATCGAGGAATTTGTCCGCGGCAAGGAGGCGACCTGTGGTGTGGTGGAAAACCTGCGCGGTGAAGAAATTTATGTTTTATATCCGACCGAAATCGTTCCTCCTCCGAAGCGAGCTTACGATTATGATGCCAAATATCAATCGGAAGAAACGAATATCTTTTGTCCCGGGCGGTTCAGCGACGAAGAGAAGGCGGAGATTTCCCGTTTAGCCGTCTTAGCTCACCAGAAGCTCGGTTTGCGCCACTATTCGCGTTCGGATTTCATTGTTTCGCCACGGGGGATATATTATTTGGAAACAAACACCTTGCCGGGCCTGACTGATCATTCTTTGTTGCCGAAAGCGCTTAGTGCCGTAGGAATCGCCTATCCCGATTTCTTGGATCACCTAGTGCGATTAGCGCTTGAACGCTAATCGGTTGCTTCAAAGGTCGAGGGTCAAGCTAGGTACAAAATCTAAAATTTTGCTATAATAAAACAGTGGAAACCTTAGCCAAATCCGATATCTTCTTTTTTGTTACAACGGTGGTGGTTATTCTGATCGGCATTGGCGCGGTGATCGCGTTTGCTTATGTGATCAATATTTTGCGCGATGTTAAGGATGTTTCCAAAACGGTCAAGCGGGAAACGACAGAGATTGCCGGCGATTTGGATACGATGCGGTCCAAGGCTAAAAGTGGGCAAATCTTGGCCGGACTATATGGCTTTATTAAAGGATTATTTATTAAAAGAAAAAAGGGTCGAAAATAGGTAAACATACGAATATAAAATTTATGACAACAAAAAAAATAGTAAAAGGGGGGATTGGTGCCGGGACAGTCGTTGGGTTGGCGGCCGCGGCCGTGGCGGCAACGGCGGGAGCCTATTTCTTGTATGGCAAGAATGGCGCCAAGAATCGTAAGAAGGTTTCCGGTTGGATGCTGAAAGCCAAAGGGGAGGTGCTTGATCAGTTAGAGAAAGGGAAAGATGTGACCGAAGAGGCTTATCACAAGGTAATTGACAAGGTTAGTCAGAAGTATCAGGCAGCCAAGCATATCGATAAGAGCGAATTGAACGAGTTGGCCAAGGAGCTCAAGGGGCACTGGACGAGCATCAAACGCCAGTTGTCCAGCAAAAAGAAATAGCGAATAAAAACACCCGGCGCCCGCCGGGTGTTTTGCACAGGGTGGGGGCTTTCGCTGGTATTGTTTCGTGATATAGTTAACGCATTAACTGAAACAATGCCTTTCGGCTATATCCATATGAAAACTAAATTGTTTTCGCGCTGGGCGCTCGTGGCGGTTTTTGCTTTTGGTGCCATTTTTGTCGGGGTCGCCCGGGCGGACGCCCCGGCCGTGATCATCTCGGAAATTAATCCGGCTGGCGGGTGGGTGGAATTGCAAAATATCGGGAAAGACGGTGTTGATTTAAAGGAATGGTATTTGTCGGAATATTCTGATCCGGCTGATAATGATAAGAGGGTGGAAAATTTAACTGCCTTGTCGGGGCCAATTGCCCCCGGTGGATTACGGGTCTTTACGATTGGTAATTTGGATACGACCGGCGACCGAGTGTCTTTATATCACGGTGATCCGAATGATTCAGGTCATTGGAAAACTCAGGGCGATGATCTTTTGATTACATACGGGGTGCAATCGAAAGATAAGGATAGTTTGTTTTCAGCGGTGGATATTGACGCTCCGTCCAAAGACCAGTCAATTATTTATTCGGGAGGTAAGTGGGTGATCGAAAAGCCGACCAAGGGCTGGTTTAATGATACTTCCACCGGCGCGCCGGTCTGGAGCACGGTTGTTACGCCTTTCTGCGCTCCGCCCGGTCCGTGTTTGGCCGGTGTTATGTCCAACCTTGCCACAGCCGAGGATCCGTCGGCGGTGGCTGATCTCTTTTTTGAAAATAGTGGACGGGGTAAGATTCAATTTTCCGGTACGATTAATCTAACCGATGTCGGTACCGTGGCCACCCTACAAGCGATTGCCGCCAACTTAAACATCGGTAATGGTTCAATCAATTTTTCACCGGATACCGCTTCGGCACTCAAATCCCTCGGAGCAACACTGACGATGGACGGCCTGCCGACGGATCGCGAGTACTCATTGGGCGATATTACAGTTAAGGATGCTGACGGAAATCCGCTTGATGGCAGTACGATTTTGTCCGGCGTATCCTTCTCTACCTCCACCGGTCAAGGGGTTTTAACTTTTACGGCGGCGCATTTTACTTCCTTTGAAGTTTCTACCACGACCGGCGGGGGAGGCGGCGGTCCAACCGATACTGATGGCGACGGCGTACCGGATACGAGCGACAATTGTTCAGCGGTAGTTAACGCGGATCAGGTGGATGCCGACGGCGATGGAATTGGGGATGCTTGCGACAGCACTCCTAATGGGTCCGGTGACACGACACCGCCGACCGGATCGATTTCGGCGCCGGTGGCGGCCTATCTGGCCACGACTTCGTTTACCATTTCCGCGACGGCGGCCGATTCGGATTCGGGTGTGGCCAGTGTTGGCTTCTATTTGGATTCGGGGACAGCGTTAGGTACGACGACAGTGGTGGATGCCGGCGGTTTGTATTCGATTTCTTGGACGCCGGAAGGGAAGAGCTTGGCCGATGGCGCGCATTCGCTATATGCCATCGTGCTCGATGGGGCCGGTAACTCTGTTCAAACCAGTTCCGTTTCAATAACTCTAAATACCGCTTTGCCGGTCGGTGATATTTCTTACAATGCCGATATGGATAATCGGACAAATGAGAATGTTGTGGCGACGCTTTCGTTAAGTCGCAATGTGGTAAATTTGCCGGTCGTTATTACAAATAACGGCGGGTCGAATCAGATCACCTTTACCGAGAACGGGACATCGACTTTTTACTTTATTGACGCTGTTGGGCATACTGGTTCATCGACCGCGGTAGTGTCAAATATTGATAAAACTCCGCCTTCAAGCGACATCTGGCCGGCTCCAGGTAGTCGAGTTAACCGCTATACTCCACTTAGAATAACCGTTACCGGCGAATCGGGCGATGTATTGATTCCCCAGTGTTACCCCACCACTCCGGGGATGAACCGGTGTGTTGACTTAACATTTGGAGATTTTTTTGATAATTATGATATTACTGCGGAGGGGAGTTTCTCCGTTTATTATCGAGGGTCTGACGGACTAAATAATAGTCCGACCCAATTAGTCACTTATATCAAAGATACTATCCGTCCGTCGTTCATTAACGCGACGGCCACCGATGCCACCCATATCAGATTGCAGTTTAGCGAAGATCTTCGTTCGGTCTGCGACTCGACCCATACGCACTGTCTATATATAGATAAAGAGATTGATGGCGATGATTTTTACAACGGCGACTTCCGGGTGCGCGAAAATGGCGTGACGAAGGAAATTATTGGGTTCACCGAGAGTAATGGAATTGTTATTTTACAGCTTAAAAACGCTTTGACGGGAACACATCCGACAATTGAATTAACATTGCATCCGGCACCGTTTGCGGGCAGTATCGTCGATATGACCGAAGGCACCGCTCCCAATGAAATGGGGCGCGGAACATATAATGTTTCTGACGGTCTGGCTCCAATCTTCTCAAGCGCGCAAACAGCCAATACGACGGCTTTCGATATTACCTTTAGCGAGGATCTGGCCAGTGGGGCGACAACGACGCCACAGGCGACCGATATTTCGGTCTATGTGATTAGGAGTGGCTCATCGGTGAGTTTGCCGGTTTCGTCCGTTTCGGCGAGCGGGGCGGTGTTGCGGGTCAACTTGAGCTCGATCATGGCCTATGGCGACGAGATTCACTTTGGTACGATTGCGAACAGTCACTTAGTTGATAATTTTGGCAGTATCTTTAATAGCGGTGCCGCTTATTCCGGATTGGTTGCTAATAATCTGGCTTATGTTGCACCGGCATCAGCCCCGGCGGCCGGTGGTGGTGGTGGTGGTAGCGGAAGCTCGGGTAATGCCCCGACTCCGCCCCCGGTAACTGGAGGAGGACAGGTTTTGGGTGCCGAGACCTACTGGTTTACTCATGATCTGCGCTCTTGTCAGACCCTTTGGCCGGATGTAAACGAATTGCAAAAACGTCTGATGCGTGAAGGTTTTATGGCCACCACGACTCCGACTAATTATTTTGGTGCGAAGACACTCGCGGCGGTGAAAAAGTATCAGAAGGCCCATGGCCTGCCGACGACCGGTTTCGTCGGCCCTCTGACGCGCGAAGCTTTGAACGGCGCGGTGATAAAAAAAGATCGCCAAACGGAGTTAAGCGGAATTTATGAGCAGTTGTTGAATATCCAGAATCTAATTAATGAATTAAAGTCCAGTCGTTAGAGTCTATGGATCTTAGACGGAAACTGAAAAATTTCTTTATCCCGAGTCTGCAAAACCAATTGCGGCCGTATTCGTTGCGTTTTGCGACATTGGCGGTCGTTGTCATCCTGTCGATTGCGATTGAAGTCTTGTTCTATTCGTATGTCAATGTTGCCTTCAAGCGAAATAATCTGCTGGGAAATATAATTTCCAGTATTCAATCGACGGTGGCCGAAGTTCTACCGCAAGTGATTTTGGAGCAAACCAACTTAGCCCGCAGTCGGGCCGGTGAGCCGCCATTGGCAGCCAATGTCAACCTGACGGCGGCGGCCCGTCTCAAGGCGGAAGATATGGCCCAAAAGAGTTATTTTTCCCATCAAAGTCCGGACGGTTCAATGGCCTGGGATTTTATGCAACGAGCCAATTATCGGTATTCCTATGCCGGTGAGAATTTGGCGGTCAATTTCTTTGATGCTAACGATGTAGTCAACGCTTGGATGAATTCTCCGTCGCACCGGACGAATATTTTGAGTCACGATTACCGCGAGATTGGTATTGCCGCCACGCGCGGTGTCTATGACGGCAAGGAAACGGTCTTTGTGGTCCAACTTTTCGGCTCTCCGAGTGTGCCGGAGGTGATGAGCAAAAATTTCGCGGCGGCGACCACTTCCGTGGCCAGAGCATTGGCAGTCAAACCAGCCAGCCCGGTTCGCGTCCGTCCGCGGCCATCATTTACGAATACGAACTCGAAGACAGCGACTAGTTCCGTTGCCAGTTCGACCACCATAGCGGTCGCCAGCTCGACCTTGGTGATTGGCACCGCGACTGCGCCGGCAATCGTTACTGTTTCGGCCAGTTTGCCACCGGTCACCGCTGTTTCGTTTGGGCAACGCTATCTGGTTTCGCCTCGGCATATGGCCCGCGATGCCTATTTTGCTTTATTGATCTACATGTTGCTGGCCCTGCTTATTCCAATGTATATGATTTATCACAATCATGCATCGGCCGACCGCGGGCTTCGTTTCCGGGAAATTTTCATTTTATTCCGTCAACCCATCACCTCGGCTCTGGTCACTTTTATCTGTGTCAGTGCCGTAATGGGGCTAAACTACTTCTGGTCCAAGCAGGGGACGAATATTTATCAGGCGGCGATTGGAGTGAATATTATCAATGCAACCGATTTACTTAAAAAATAATCAAATAACATTATGAGCGCGGCTAAAGTATTTATCATCGATGACGATCCTAACATTACGGATGTTTATTCTACCAAGCTGACGGCGCTGGGTTTCGATGTGGCCACGGTGCCGAATGCTAAATCAGCCGAGGTCAAAATTGCCGGCGGCTATGTGCCGGATGTCATTCTGCTCGACATTATCATGCCGGGAGACAATGGTATTCAGCTCTTGGAGCGCATGGTGAAAGATCCGGCGCTGGCCAAAACAAAGATTATCATCTTTTCCAATTTGGATCAGCGTGACGATATCGACGAAGATATTATGTCTAAAATCGCCGGTTACTATTTGAAAGTAAATATGATCCCGTCGGAGATCGCAAAGAAGATTAAGGAGCTGGTGGGGTAATACTAAAAAAACGGCGATACGCCGTTTTTTGTGTCACCCCGGGCTTGACCCGGGGTCCAGGTCTGTTTTTCTCGTTTCTTTCTCCCCCCCCTTGCGGGGGGCAGGGCCTTTCATCCTTTTGTACTCGCAGTATATACCCACCAAAATTTCTATCAATAGCGGGATCGCTCCAGACTAAACGCTCGCCGTCACTATAAATTAGCGGGATCGCCCTGGACTCTCGTCGCGCCGTCGCGCTCCTCGGTCCTCGTGCCTCCGCTCGGCGGTCTCGTGTGCTCACGAGACATCGCCTCCGCGTTCGATCCCGCACGCAAAGCAAGCAGTTGCTTTGCTTACGGTCACAAAATAAAACCGCTCACGCGGCTTATTTTGTGGACCGTAGCGGGATCGAACCGCTGACCTCTCGCATGCCATGCGAACGCTCTACCAGCTGAGCTAACGGCCCATATAAATTATTCAAGAACTCCTCCCGACTGAACGACCTCCTGTCGTTCGGGCGGGTAACGGCTCTTCTTGTTACCGCCATATTAAAGCAAATATTTCGATGAATCGCAATCGGGTACTGTTGAAAATTAGAAGAAAGTGTTCTATAATAGGCTATATGGGGATTAACTGGGAAAAATTTTTGTTCGTCGTTTGGTTCCCTCTGCTCTTTTGCCGTGAACATTACACAGGCGAAAAAAAGAAATAGCAGACACGGACAGCTGGTTAAGAGACAGGCAACGTATGCCTGTTTTATGTTGAAACGATTGCTTTTTCGAGCTATTATAGCCACATTGGGCCCGTAGCTTAGTTGGTAGAGCGCCTCGTTTGCAACGAGGAGGTCAGCGGTTCGAATCCGCTCG
>JAPLZN010000068.1 GCA_026395035.1 Candidatus Vogelbacteria bacterium
GAACAATAAAAATCGATTCTTCCCAGCAGAAAATTTTTGCTAATTTTTAAATGGCGACTAAGTTCATTAAATGACAGATAAACATCTCAAAATAAGACCCTTTCAAGAAACCCTAAACGCCAGCATGTGCGGACCGGCGAGCTTGAAGATCGTGCTGGGATATTTTGGCGTTGAAAAAAGCGAGAAAGAACTGGCAAAACTTTGCGGTGCAACAAAAAAATTGGGGGTTGATGTGGCGGGGATAACTAGGGCGGCCGGAAAGCTGGGCTTTAAAGTCACCGTAAAAAATAACAGCTCTTTTGCCGATATCGAAAAATGGCTAAACAAGGGCGTTCCGCCAATCGTAAACTGGTTTACGCGCGGTCGGCGCGAGTGTCCAGACTCTGAAACAGCCGACGGACACTATTCGGTCGTGTGCGGTTTGGATAAGAATTATATTTATCTGCAAGACCCGGAAATTGGCGGAATTAGAAAAATAAAACGAAACGATTTCTTGCGAGTCTGGTTCGATTTTGCCGGGGAAATAATTAAGCCGAATGAACTCATTATTCGACAAATTATTGCGCTCGAGGTTAAATAATATGATTAAGTTAACTTTTTCCTCTGAATCCAACGACTCAGGGGTTGTTTCTGCCACAAAAGAGTACCAAACGATTTGGAACGAAGACGGTACTCGAATAATAGCGGTAATGGAGAATATGGCGGGATTAAAGTTTTCACAGACGGAAATTGGCGTAATTGTTTACGAAGGGATCAGCTATTCCGGATATATTGATTTGCCAATGAAGTTGCGCGCCAGTTACCCTAAAGATATCAAAAAGGGAACGCTGGTTCATGAACTTGGGCATCGTCTAATTGAACAACTGACAAACAGGCCAGATGACACGGACGAACACCAGCTTTTATTCCTAGTCTTGTATGATATTTGGGTAGCCATCTATGGTCAAGAGTTTGCCGATAAGATGGTTAAGACCGAAGAACTAAGAACAGGACTTTACGATTATAAAACTTGTTGGGCTGATACATTAACGATTTATAAAGAAGAACGGTACGAAAAATTTAATTTAGTTAAAAATTTAAATGGACTATAGCAACCGTGATTTTAGAAGCCGAGCTTTGTGATAACTAATTTTATTGCCGTTTTTAATTGACGTGCCGACAATCGCACCATCGGCGATTTTAAATTGATCCCTTATGTTTTTGGTGTTAATTCCAGCCCCAATAAAAACCGGGAAATCTGGAAATCTTTTTTTAACTTCAACAACTTTCTCGATCGGTGTTTCTTTACCCGTTGCTTCACCGGTGACAATCAATCCGTCCGACCCACTTTTTATCGCCAGGGCGGCAGAATCACTAAGTGAGCGCGATTTTACCATCTTTTTGTATTTGACTTGGAGATCGGTTAACAGTAGCACCCCTGGACAAATCTTCTCTTTGTAGGCAACAATCTTGCGTGGATCAGGATTTATTTCGCCCCACTCGCAGGTAACATGATCGACAAAAACATCCAACCGAGTAAAAGATGCGCCGACAGCCTTAGCGATAGCCAATGACGCCTGCCAATCATTCAGCATCATCTGTACGCCAATTGGAATTTTAGCTTTTTGGCACACCTCATTAGCTATGGCCGTAAAACTAGCAACCTGTGCGTTATTGGCAAATTCCGTATGCGGTTTATCGTCGTCATTTTCGATTAAGGCCCCATCGAAACCAGCCACCTCCAAGGCCCGCAAATCAGCCAACGCCTTAGCGACCGATCTGTCCATGCCGGGAAATCCCGCCACGGACATCAAGGGAGGCAAGTGGATCATTCCAATCAGAATATTATGTTTTTTACCGAATACTCTTGCTATTTTTGATTTGTCCATATGTTTTAAGAAAAAAATAGAGGTTATCGCGATATGATAACCTCTAGTTATCATCCACTAATTATACCCAATGCAGATCTTGCGGCCAATTCGCCAGAAACTCTTGCTTCCTTGACCATTCCGGCGATTCCTGGCTAAGGATTCCAGTAAAGGTTCCCTTCTCAGCTTTACGCGAAAGAGAGAAGTTTCTGGACGGCAATTACTGGAGTAATCTTGGGATCCGTTTTTGTCTCCCGTACTCCACGCATTGCTGCCGTTCCGAATACCACCGATAGTCGATCGGCGCAAACTAACCGCACCGCAACCTTTTCGTCCTTTTTCCGAAACTCCGTCGGTCTCTGGTAAATATGCGGAAACCCGCATTCCAAAGAATCATTGAGAATAACTCCATGGGTTAGAGGAACCTCGAGTTCGTTTAGGAATCCTCGGATATTCGGATTTTTGGAGAAGAAAAACAGTGGTTTGAATTTGACACCCAGTTTGTGCAGTTCCAACACCACTGACCCATAACAACCCGAATCAACGAACGTGAAGTACTTCGAGCATCCGTTTTGACTTAAATATCGCTTAAGCAACGGATCTTGCTGATTTGAAGAATCCCCAGACAATTCGTCGGGAATACCGCAAATGACTCGATTCAGATAGAGCTTCTCCCAACTCGCCGTCCTCTTTAGAGCAGCCAGTGGTTTGGCGTCTCGAAGAATGATGGCAATTGGCCCTTCGGCGTTTTGCCGAACCCAGTTTGCCCAACCGGACATTAGGGGTGACCACTGACCTCCAAGCTGGTAGAAAAATTTAGCGGCTGTCTCTACACATCCCTTCGTTTGACGGTAAAGACTGCCGACAAAAGCTTCTGCCGATTCCGATCCTAGTTCTGCCGACATTGTGTGGCAATAAGCTCGCCATTTGTCGTTCATTGTCTGATCTCCTTTCTTTTGGATTCCTTTTTTTGGCAACAAAATCTATCTCAAAGAACAAAAACGACCCCATTTTGAGGTCGTTTTTGAAAGTTTGTACTTGTATGGGTGGAGAAGGGAAACTACAAACACTCGAAAACAGCCTCAAAAAGACTGTTTCGACGACGGCTGCAGATGTTTATAACTTCCAACATTACTGTGAGGATACCATGGGTGTTTTTGAAAGGCAATGTGTTTCTGATTTGACGACTTGAAATCGAAGAGCTTTGTTGTATATTTATCGATATGACCAAACAAAAAATCTGGCTGGACGGCAAACTGGTGGATTGGGATAAAGCCAATTTCCACCTCCTGACCCACACTCTCCACTACGGCAGTGGGGCGTTTGAGGGCATCCGCGCCTATGCCACGGCCAGTGGCCCGGCGGTCTTTCGGCTTGATGACCACCTGAAAAGATTCGTTTACTCCGCCAAAGTTTTTGGCCTTAAAATGCCCTACAAGATCAAGGAGCTTAAGGGGGCGATAATTGACCTGCTGAAAATAAACCGGCTGGAAGAAGGTTATATTCGGCCGATTGTATTTTATGGCAATAAAATGGGGCTCGTTCCGACAGGGGCACCGATCCATGTCGCGATTGCCGCCTGGCCGTGGGGAAAATATCTAGCCAAAGACCGAGTGGCGGTGAAAATATCAAAGTTCATTCGCCTACACCCCAAGTCAACCGTCATTGACGCGAAACTTTCCGGGCACTACGCCAATTCCATCGTCGCTTCGATGGAAGCGAAGGACTTGGGCTTTGATGAGGCCTTATTGCTGGACCACGAGGGAAATATCGCCGAAGGACCGGGAGAAAATATCTTCTTTATCAAAGACCGAACTCTGGTCACCCCGCAACCGGGTTCCATTCTACCCGGGATCACCAGGGATTCAATCAAACGGATCGCCAAGGATCTGAAATATAAGCTGGTCGAAAAAAAGATTCGGCCGGCCGAAATCAAAAACTACGCCGAAGCGTTTTTTGTCGGTACGGCCGTAGAGGTCTGCCCAATCGCGCGGATAAATAATTTTAAATTCAAAGGATCTGAACAGGCCACGGAACTGCAAAAGACCTACAATGATACAGTGCGCGGAAAGATCAAAAAATACAAAAAATGGTTAACTTACAGCAAATAAAATCATCCCCAAAGAAAGAGATTGCCGGGTTGAGGGTGGGGATTGATAAAACAGACAAAAAAATCATCGCGCTGTTGGCCGAGCGATTTAAGTGGACCAAAAAAGTCGGGGAGTATAAAGCCAAAAATAATTTGCCGGCCAAAGATCCAACGAGAGAACGGGAGGTATTCGAAAACCGGAAGCGCTGGGCAAAACAGTCCGGGGTCGATGAGATTCTGGTAGCAGAAATTTTTAAAACAATCATTGCGTTGGTAAGACAGAATCATCATGCGATCAAAAACATCAAAACAAGAAACCGCTAGCCAAGAAGGCAAAAAACCAATTATCGGAATCATCGGCGGGACCGGTCGATTTGGTGGTTGGTTCAAGGGTTTTTTTGAAGATCAGGGCTTTACGGTCCTAATTTCCGGTCGCAAGACCGAATTACAGGCAAAAGAACTGGCGGAAAAATCGGATATCGTGATCGTTTCCGTTCCGATCACCGAAACGCAAAAAATAATTAAAGAGATCCGGAATTTTGTCCGGGCTGACGCCTTATTATGTGATTTCACTTCAGTCAAGGAAATACCACTGAAAGCGATGCTGGGGTCTCGAAGCGGTTGCGGCGTATTAGGAATGCATCCATTATTCGGTCCGCTGGTGCCCAGTTTGAAATCTCAAACAATTATTTTCTGCCACGGCAAAGATAATCATTGGGTTAAATTTTTAAAGGAAACATTTGAGCGGGCGGGGGCGGCGGTAATCTCTACTAATCCCAAAAATCACGATAGCCAGATGGCGGTGGTTCAGGCGCTCACGCATTTTACCAATATTGTTTTTGCCAAAACGATCCAACGGCAAAAATTTGACCTCTCTAATATCTATTCCACGCCAGTCTTTCGCTTGCAGAGCATCTTAGTCGGCCGGGTTTTGGGTGGCAATCCAGAACTTTACGCCGATTTGGAGATGGAAAATCCCGTCTTCATGAAGATCGTCAAACAGTATCTGGCGGAAGTGAAGCAGTTGGTGTCCTATTTGGCCAAGAAAAATAAAAAAGGTTTTGTCAAAGATTTTCAAGAGGCAGCGTCTTTTATGGAGCACTTTATTCCCATCGCTCAAGCCAAATCGGTGGAACTGATTTCCCTGATGGATCGCCAGCCGATTGAACTTAAAAAGTTTTCCGGCCAAGTCAAATTTTCAGCCAAGAACAAGATTGCCTACCTGGGCCCCGAGGGGACTTTTTCCAATCAGGCGACTTCGTATATCTTTCCGAAAAATTCTGACCAGCTTCCGGCTGCGACCATTGGAAAAGTTTTTGAGCTGTTAGACAGTGGGGAAGCGGATTTCGGGGTAGTTCCGATTGAAAATTCCACCGAAGGACTGGTACAGGAAACTCTGGACAATCTTCTTAAATACCCCCTCCGAATCGTTGGTTCCTACACGATGCCGATTCATCTTTGTCTTTTGGCGCGCACGACCGACCCGGCCAAGATAAAAATAATCAAATCGCACGCCCAGCCAATCGCCCAATCGAGAAACTGGCTGGAAAAGAACTTTCCCAAGATAAAGACGGAGGCGGAATCAAGCTCGGTCAAAGCGATTTTGACGACGCAAGATGAAGAGGTGGCATTCATTTCCAGTCATGAAGCGGCGGCGCGATACGGGCTCAAAATCCTGGCGGAAAATATTGAGGACAAAAAGACCAACGCCACGCAATTTTATATTTTGGCCAAAAAAGAAACGCCGGTTTTGAGCAAGATATTAAAAGCGGATAAAACAATCTTGATTCTGGCCGTCCACGACCGGTCTGGCGTATTAAGGGATATTTTGAACCATTTTGCCGATAAAAAACTGAACCTCTCAAAACTCTATTCGCGGAAATCCGAAGCCGACGGCTGGGATTATTATTTCCTTTTTGAAGTGGAGAGTCTGCCAGAAGACGACAAACTGAGAGAGGTTTTGAAGAAAATCAAGCCCTATTGTTCCATCGTGCGGGTTTTGGGGAGAGCTTAGATTGGGATCAATCAGTGTCTAGTGTAAAAAATATTCCACAATCAGCTCCTTGATTGGGATAATAATTAAGTTGGGAGATTTAATATTGCCTACCAGCGGATTGGAATCGGAACAATAGATTCGCTTTACTCCAACATCCCATAATCGCGTCCAAGCTGGCGTACTAAATAAGCCGTGCGTTACGACAACGATAATTTCTTGGGCGCCTTTCTCTTGCAACTTAGTACAGGCCTGCAAAAGAGTCCCGCCAGTATCCAAAACATCGTCAACCAAAATAACCCGAGGAGCCACTTCGCCGTAAAAATCTAGCAGTTTTATTCCCGATTCCTGGCGCTCTTTTTTAAAATGCGAGATTTTATTATTAGAGTTGTATGAACAGAACTTAGCGCAATTATCGATTGCCCCTTCATCCGGAGCGACGCAAATAGTGCTTGGTTCGAACTCTGGTTTAAGCGCCTTGGCCAACACTTCCGCCGCCAGTAAGGAATTTAGGGGAACCTTAAAATTATCCACGGCGGCCCGACTGTGAACATCTACCGTCACCACTTCGTCCACCCCGGACGCAGCGCAAACTTCGCCCAACCATTTTACCCCCCAGCTTTC
>JAPLZN010000069.1 GCA_026395035.1 Candidatus Vogelbacteria bacterium
GGTGGCCACGATGGGTTATTTAATGAACGAAACAATAGACAAGAAAGATTTACCGAAATTGTTGGTGTCGTTTTCCCCTTGTTTCCGGCGTGAGGCCGGCAGTCATGGCAAGGATACGCGCGGGTTAATCCGCTTACACGAATTCTACAAAGTAGAGCAGGTTATTCTGTGTGAAGCCAGTCACGAAGAAAGCGTCCGCTGGCACGAAAAGTTGCGCGAGAACGCGGAAAAATTCATGCAAGGTCTGGGGATCCCGTATCATGTCGTCATCAATTGCACGGGTGATCTTGGCCAAGGGCAGGTGAAAAAATATGATATCGAGGCTTGGGTGCCGTCGGAGAACAAATACCGCGAAACGCATTCCATTTCCTATTTCCACGATTTCCAAACGCGCCGCTTGAATTTGAAATATAAAGACGAAGACGGCAAACCGCGCTTCGCGCACTCGCTAAATGGAACCGCAATCGCTTCGCCGCGTATTTTAGTGGCATTGATTGAGAACTATCAAAATCCGGACGGTTCGATTACCGTACCAGAAGTCCTGCGTAAGTACATGGGGAAGGATGTCATTAGATAGGACAGACAAAAATGAAAAGTGCTGAATGAGGAGTGATGAATAGGATTCGTCATTTCCCATTTTTCGTCCTATAATTGATCAATGACCTCAAGCCGAAAAAATGTCTCAGCTAAAACCGAATTACTGGAGCATTCGGCGGCGCTGGCAAAAAAGAAACGGGCCGGAAAGATCGTTTTCCTTTCCGTCCTGTTTTTGCTGGTTGTTTTAGGAGCGGGATATTTGTTGGTCAGCTCGATCTTTTTGATCAAAAATATCTCGGTGGGAGGAAATACCCTAGTGGAAAGTGCGGAAATTTCGAACTATCTTATTGGGGCATTGACCGGAAAATATTTCTATCTTTTTCCCAAATCCAGCGTGTTTCTCTATGCGCGAAAGGATCTGGAAAACGGATTACTGGCAAAGTTTCCCCGACTAAAAAATTCGGTGATTGAACTTGTCGATCGGAATACGATTCAGGTTGAAGTGTCCGAACGGGGCACCGATGCTGTTTGGTGCGGGAAAGAAATGGCGACCGCCTCCTCGACGGGAGAGACAGACCGTTGTTATTTTGCCGACGAAAGCGGTTTTGTTTTTGCCGAATCGCCGCTGTTTTCCGGCAGTTCGTTTATTGAATTGCGCGGTTCTTTACCGGCCGAACCAATCGGCAACCGACCCCTGCCGGAAAATACCTATCGTCTGGTGTCGCGCTTTGCTCGGTATCTAACGGAGATCTTTGCCAAGACCGCCCATGATAATTATCGCCTGACCGCGACGGTTATTCGGGAGGGGGAATATCGGGCGATGATTGCCGATTCCGATCGACCGGAAGTGGGGAATTGGGTAGTGATTTTTGATAACGAAGAAAGCGCGGATGAAATTGCTGGAAACTTGTTTTCTATTTTTGAAAGCCCGGCTTTTCGTAAGGAGATGCTTTTACACAAGAACGGATTGGAATCGATTGATCTGCGAAACGGAAAGAAGGTGTTTTATCGATTTAAGGACTAACGCGGGAATTTTGTATTGTCATCCCGGGCTTGACCCGGGATCCAGGCCCGTATTTGTATTCGTCATTGCGAGCGAAGCGAAGCAATCTAGTCGTTCCAGCCAGCCCTCTGCCCAAAGCTCCGGCGGGCACGAATATTTTTCTGCTGAAAAATTTCTCCGCTCGCCAATCAAGAAAATAATCAAGTCACTCGCTCGGCTCTCCGACAAACTTGCTTCGCTCAAACAGTGTCGTCCGCCGGCTCGCTTCTTGTCATTTTCTAATTGGCTGTGCGAGGCCCGCCGAAGCTTTCGGCTTCAGGCTTTCTTTCTTTCGTATCTGGGGAGGGTGGTCGCTAAAATGGCGCCCAGCGTCTATCTATGCACCGACTGCCCGCAGTCGGTAAAAATGCGTATTTGGATCTGGATCTTTAAAGATGTTTTTGGTTGCTTTATTTTTTAGATTGTGTAAACAGAAACCTCGTAATTCTCATGGTGGGGGTCGTGGGACAGCGGAATGCCAGAGGTCTTTGGATTCGTCCAATGAGGCAGTAGCTGCACCCAAGTAGCGAGCTTCGGCTTGCGAATCAGCGCGTTTCCCACGCGTAAGACTAAACCTTCGTGCTATCATTAGGCGCTCCTTCGTGGGCGCCTTTTCCTTTTAAATTCCGACTTTTCCATTTTGTATTAATGACAACTGTTATATAATGGATTCGGTCGGAGTTTTTTAATTTGCGGATATCCCAATGCGATTCGGGTTAATTTTCGGCCATTATTTTTGGTGGCACTACACGACGGGGATCGCCGATTTGGCGCGGAACGGCGCTAATTTTGCGTCTTTTTTGTGGACCTTCTTTTCGATCAATCATTTGTTGGCCCACTTCTTTTCCCCTTTTCGCCGACTGGGTGAGCGCTATCCGGATCATTTCAATTTTGCCGAATACTTCAATGCTTTCATTGTTAACTCGCTGATGCGGGTGGTGGGAGCGATTTCTCGGGTGGTGCTGATTGTTTTCGGGCTTCTCTGTCTGGCTGTTTATTTAGTGGTTTTTGTCGCTATGGTCGTCTTTTGGTTGGTGTTGCCGTTGGTCGCTTTGTTTGCGGTTGTTTTGGGGGTCAGGTTGCTAATTTCATAGGAATCGATTCAATATTTTACTGCTAACATGCTTCAAAAAAAGGACATCGGGAAAAGTAAGATTTATTCCGTGCTGGTGCTCGAACATTTTGCGTCGGAGCGTAATTTGGGGCGGTTGGTAAAGTTTCTGGAAGCCTTTTTTCTCATTTTCGTGATTGTTGCGCTGGGAACTTCGCTCTTTATCGTTAGGATGAATATCCCGAACGCGACGGAGCTGTCCCATCTAATCGAATACAAATTGCTCGGAATTCTGTCACTGGTGATGGCACTAATCGCGATTGTCTCGATGTTACGCGCCTATCTCCGTTCTTCTTATTATTTCGAAAATGTTTTGCATAATCGCTATCATCCGGCCGATCTTTATACTTTCACTGTTGGTCGTATTTTATATCGGACGCCGGGTGATGATTGGTTGGCCGGTTTTATGCGGTCCGATACCGGTCGACTGATTCTGGCGCGCTGCGGAATTTCGTCCGAACAGATTAGTGATTTTCTCGATAGTCGGGCGGCGCAACCGCTGGAAATCGGTCTGTCTCCGGTGACCTTGCTCAAGCTTCGGGATTTTGTGCTCGCCCTCTATCGCGCTAATGCCGATTTTTCCAAGTTGCTTTACGCGGCGGGAATCGGCGAAGCTGATTTCTTGGCAGTCGTCGATTGGGTGGTCAAGGGGATCGAGGCAAACGAAATGTCGCAGCGTTTTTGGCGGAAAGAAAATCTCGACCGAATCAGCTCTCTCGGAAAAGAATGGTCATATGGCTATACTCCGATGCTCGACCAGTTTGCCACCGACCTGTTGGATCGGCCGGAAGCGCAGTATTCGGCCTATGAGGTCAATTTTCGCGAAAAAGAGGTTAAACAGCTTGAAGGGGTGCTGGCTCGACAGACCGGGGCCAATGCTCTGCTGGTCGGTGACAATGAACCGGTGCGGTTGGATGTCTTGTGGTCCGGTTCCCAGGTCTTTAGCTTGCTCGATCCCTATTTTGCCAGCTCGAGTTTGTCGGTGATTGCGATGTCGGATACCGATAAATTCCACCGGACGCTGGAGACGCGCGGGGAGGTGATGGCGCGTTTTGAACGAGTGAGCGTGCCGGAGTTGTCGGCCGAAGAGGCGATTGCCAACCTGCTGTCGTCGATCGATCGGATTGAGCGAGGCAGCCACATCGAGTTTTCCTATCAAGGTTTGAAGCAGGTCGTTCATAGTGCCGAGGCCTATTTATCGGAAGGTAGCCTGACAGATAAGGCGCGCGATCTGCTGGAAGAATTGGTGCCCTGGGCCGGGCAAAATGGAATTAAATTTATCTTGCCGCAAACCGTTTCGGATTATATCTCGCAAAAAACCAAGATTCCGTCCGGAGAAATAACCGAGCAGGAGAAAAAAATTCTGCAAAATTTGGAGTCGGCCTTGCATGAACGAGTGATTGGTCAGCCGGCGGCCATTAAAGCGGTGGCTAGTGCCATGAAGCGGGCGCGGGTGGGTGTGGTCAATCAAAAAAGACCACTGGGCTCGTTCTTGTTTCTCGGTCCGACCGGTGTCGGCAAAACCGAAACCGCCAAAGCGCTAGCTTTTGCTTATTTTGGCACCGAGGACAAATTGATGCGTCTGGATATGACCGAATATCAGGACGAGGGGGCGGTTGAGACACTGATCGGGTCTTTCGGGGGGAACAAACCCGGAGTATTGGCGAATATGATCCGGCAAAATGTTTTCGGCGTTCTTCTTTTGGATGAATTTGAAAAGACGAATAAAGATGTCCTAAATTTATTCTTGCAAATTTTGGACGAAGGATTCTTTTCCGACATGAACGGCAAAAAAGTGAACGCCCGGAATATTATTTTTATTGCGACTTCGAATGCGGGCGCGGAAACGATTTGGCGCATGCTGAAGGAGGGGAAGGATCCGTCGACTAATCGCGACGCTCTTATAAATGAGATTGTTCAGACCGGCATCTATCGGCCGGAACTAATCAACCGCTTTGATGATGTCATTATTTTCCATCCGCTGTCGGCCGATGAATTGTTCCAGATTGCCGGACTGATGTTAAAGAAATTGGCGAAAAGGCTCGAACCGAAGGGAATCAATCTGGTCGTGAATGAATATCTGGCGCGCAAAGTCGCCAGTGAGGGCGCCAATGAGATGTTCGGCGCCCGGCCGATGAATCGTTATATTCAGGATAAGGCGGAGGAAGCAATTGCCGACCAGATTATTGCCGGCAGTGTCGGTCCGGGGAAATCGGTCGAATTTAGGGCTCCGGTAGCCGGAAGCGCCGAAGAATTTGAAATAATCGTTCAATAGAATGCGCCGAAAGCACTCATTCATCTCATTTATCTTCGCTTTCGTTTTAGCCGTCTCTCTCGGGTTGGGAACGGCTCATTTATTGATCACGGCCACTTCCGGTTTTTTTTCGGTGGCGACGGAGAAAAGTTTGGCTTGGACCAAGCTGGCGGTAGCCGAGGTCAGACAGATCGAGTTACCCTCATTTAAATTGCCGAAATTCGAGTGGCCGAGTTTTTCGTCCTACGGTGAATATCAGTCGGCGGCGGTGAGTTTGGTGGTGGCTTTGCCGCCGCCAAAAACTCGCTATATCGAAGCCGAGCGTTTGGAAGTTCCCGCCAGCGGGAAATTCATTACCGCAGACCTGAAAGAAATGGCCGTTACTTTATATCAAGATGGCCGGGAAATAAAAACCATGCCGATTTTGACGATTGGCAAGTCGGGTACCGCCTGGGAGACGCCGCGCGGTTCTTATGCCATCGAAACGCGGGAGCGCACTCATTTTTCGACAATCGGCAGTGTTTATATGCCCTATAGCATGCAATTTAACGGCAATTATTTTATTCACGGGGAAACTTATTACCCCGGCGGGGCGCCGGTGTCGGCCACTTTTTCCGGCGGGTGCATCAAGCTGAAAACAGTCGATGCTAAAGCGATCTACGATTTTGCGCCGATCGGCACACCGGTCTTTGTTAGTGGGGGTGAAACGGCGGACAGCACGGCGGTGAGACCGAATTTGGCTTTGCCGGATATTCCCGTTGAAGCCGCTTATCTGATTGCCGATCTCCGGACTGGGGAAGTTCTGGCCGAACGGCAGGCGGTAGAGGAAAAAGGGATCGGCACACTCTCGCGATTGATGACTGCTCTCGTTACTTTGGATTCCATTAATTTTTTCCGGGAGACGGCGGTTAGAACGAACGGTGCTTCGTTGCCGGCCGCGACAATTCTGTTTCCTGGTGAAAAAATTCAAATCAAAGAGTTGCTCTATCCACTGATTTTTGGTGATCAGGGCGCAGCGGCGGAAACAATTGCCGGGATGATCGGCCGGGAAGAATTTGTTAAAAGAATGAATACACGAGCGTCTTCCGTTTCCCTGAAAAACACGGAATTCACCGATCCGGCCGGGAAATTGACGGGGAATAACAGCTCGGCGGAAGATCTTTTCCGGCTTGCCCGCCACCTCTATTTTTTTAAGCAGTATCTTTGGGAATTGAGCGCTAAACCGGAAGTTCGTTCCGGAGTGCATCGCTGGGTAAACCAGAATGGTCTCTCTGGAATGAGCGGCTTTGCCGGCGGGATCACGGGCCAGACCGAGACGGGGGAAGGGGGCATCTTAATCCAAAAGAACAATGGTCGTATTTTAATTCTCGTCGCTCTTGATTCGAAAAATGCGGTCGGCGACCTCAAGACGCTTTCCGACTATGTAAAGCAAAATGTGGTAAGTGTTCGCGCCGAAGGATCGCCAGTTTCGGCGGAGGGTACGACGACAATGTCATTTGTCGGTGACATCATGCTTGATCGCGGGGTTGAACAGGCGGTGAAGGCGAAGGGCGGAGGCGATTTCTCTTGGGCTTTTGCCGACCTGACCAAATTAAAGGCTGATATTGTGTTTGGTAATTTGGAGGGGTCGGTTTCCGATCGGGGCAATGATTTGGGCAATGCTTATTCTTTCCGCCATGATCCGGCGGTCATCCCCGCTCTTAAAAAAGCCGGTTTTAGCGTTTTATCGGTCGCCAACAATCACGCCGGCGACTGGAGTGCCGAGGCCTTTACCGATTCCCTGTCGCGTCTTTCGGGAGCCGGTTTCGGTTTGGCTGGCGGCGGAACGAATTTCTCGGCGGCCGGGGAGCCGTACATAATATCTCGTAACGGCGTTAAATTCGGCTGGCTCGGTTTTTCCGATGTCGGACCGAATTGGCTGGCGGCCGGTAGTACGACCGCCGGTATTCTGCTGGCTTCCGATCCACGCGCGCCGGAATTGATCGCGGCGGCGGCGAAAAAATGCGATGTGCTCTTGGTTTCGTATCATTTCGGCGAAGAGTATGCCAAAGCGCCGAATTGGCGGCAAAAACAATTAGCAAAAATGGCGATTGATAACGGGGCCAAGGTGGTGATTGGTCATCATCCGCATGTGATTCAGCCGATCGAGAAATATAAGGACGGAGTGATTATGTACAGTTTGGGTAATTTTATCTTTGATCAGTATTTTTCGACCAGCACCATGAACGGTTTGGCGGTGAAGCTTACTTTTAACGGTAAAAACATTTCTAAAATAGAAAAATTCACGGCGCATACGGATTGGAATTTTAGGGTGAGAGTGGAGTAGCGAAGCGCGCATGTCCTTCGGCGAGCACACATAATTCCCTGCTGGGAATTTGTTCACTCTCAGCGCCTTCGCGCTTCCGAGAGTCTCGCCGAAGGACATGCGCGCTTCGCTTTACCACTCTTTGGGGGGGGTGGTAGCTGAAAGGGCGCTCCGCGTCTATATATGTGCCCGTCGGGCCGGGCTTTTGATAAAGGAATAGCCAAACGATTTAGGTCGTTTGGCTATGGACTGGCCCCAGGAGATATACGAGCCAATGATCAGTTAACACTTTTCTCCTTTTACCCCTAATCCAAGCAGGGAGAGATGCTCGTCCTCCCTCTCGGAGATTGCCCGAAATTTCGGTTTTTTTGCGATTCTATGTGCACATAGAGAGCACCGCTGGGATTCTAGGTTCGAGATGGGAGGACCAGTCTGTTATAACTATCAAGTATTTTGCATAATTAGTCAAATTTGCTAAGCTACTCAAATGACGAATTTTTGGCAAAAATTGAAACGGCCGTTTATGATGCTGGCGCCGATGTATGATGTGACTGACGAGGCGTTTCGGCAGATGTTTGTTAAGTATGGCAAGCCGGATGTATTTTTTACGGAATTTGTGTCGGTGGACGGCTTATTGAGCGACGCGGGCCGACCGAAGCTGTTGCGTGAACTATATTTCAATAAGAATGAACACCCGATTGTGGCGCAGGTTTTTGGCAGTGATCCAGCTAAATTTCGGGAAGTGGCCAAACTTATCGCCGAACTTGGCTTTGACGGACTAGATATCAATATGGGCTGTCCGGACAAGGCGGTGATTAAACAGGGCGCCGGTTCGGCTTTGATTCGGAAACCGGAATTAGCCAAAAAAATAATTTTGGCGGCCAAAGAAGGAGCGGGCAGGATGTCTGTTTCAGTAAAAACGCGAATTGGGTACTCTAAAATCGAAGAAATGGAAACCTGGCTTACGGCCATTTTGGAAGCGGAGCCGGCGATGCTCACGGTTCATTTGAGGACAATGAAAGAAATGTCCAAGGTGCCGACGCACTGGGAACTGGCGGAGAAGGTGGCAGAACTTGGTAAAAAATTTGGCGTGCCGGTCGCGGGTAATGGTGATGTAAAAAGTTTAACCGAAGCGCGGGAGAAAGCGGCCAAATATAACCTGGACGGAGTAATGATTGGTCGGGGAGCGTTTGGTAACCCGGCGTTCTTCGCTGGTCGGGAAATGTCTCGTGAAGAAAAATTATTGGCGCTCGTAGAACATACTAACTTGTTTGAACAATTATATCGCCCAGGAAAAATGAACGATAAATTGTTTGCTGGGCATACCAAGAATTTTGCGGTGCTGAAAAAACATTTCAAGGCTTATGTTGCCGGCTGGTCAGGTGCGACCGCTTTACGGGCCAAACTGATGGAAGCGGAAACGGCAGGGGAGGTCGATCGAATAATTAATCAGTATCTGGCCGGAAAAGAGGAAAAACGATCTTAACCTAAATCGCCTAAACCTTCCGACTATTGTCCACGTGGACAATAGTCGGAAGGTTTAGGCTTGGACTTTGGACGGTTTTGGGTTAGGATAGCCCCAGATTAGGTTCCTCGAATTCTTCGAAAGGGAGGTAAAAAATATGCCTAATTTTCGGCATATCGTAAGGACCCAGGATTTTGACTTGGACTGGCTTCGTCGTTTATATGGTCAGGCGACGCGCGCCGAGGAGGCGGTCGAGACGGGCATTGCCTCGTCGATGTATGCCTTAACCAGCAAAATGATGATCACCCTATTCTACCAGCCGTCCACGCGTACGCGTTTCTCGTTTGAAACGGCGATGCGACGGATGGGAGGTATGGTCACTTCGACCGAAAATGCCCGCGATTTTTCTTCGGCGGCCAAAGGCGAAACGCCGGAGGACACAATTCGCGTCGTGGCCGGCTATGGCGACCTGGTGGTCGTGCGTCACTACGAGGAAGGAATCGCGGCGCGCATGGCTGGAATGGATGTCGTACCGGTCATCAATGCCGGTGACGGACCGGGCCAACATCCGACCCAAGCTCTGCTTGATCTCTGGACGATTAAGAAAGAGCGGGGTCATTTGGATGGGTTGACGGTTGCTCTGATGGGCGACCTGAAATACGGTCGGACCATTCATTCGCTCATTTACTTGCTGGCCAAGTATAAGCCGAAGATGGTCTACCTTATATCTCCGCCCGAATTGGCTCTACCAACCGACATTGTCGACTACTTGAATCGGCACCAGGTGCCGTTTCAGCCGGTGGACGATGTCAGATCCATCGCCGACATGGTTGATGTACTCTACCAAACGCGAGTGCAGAAAGAGTATTTCGGGAGTGACGCGGATTACTTTCGCGTGGCCAGTCGGCAGATCGTGGACGACAGCATCATGCGTCTTCTGTCGGATACGGCGATTGTCATGCATCCCTTACCGCGGGTTGGCGAGATTGATCCGGCCGTGGACAGCGATCCGCGCGCGGCCTATTTCCGCCAGGCGCACAACGGTCTCTTCGTGCGGATAGCGCTCGTTGACTGGATCTTTGGTGGTTGGGATTGAGTTTTTTGGCTTGGTTTTTTCTTCGGGGCGGACGCTTTGGCGGCCGCCCCGCTTTTTTGTTACAATAGTGGTATGTCCGAACTCGTCTTATATCGCAAATATCGCCCGGGCAAATGGGCCGAAGTGATCGGCCAGGATCAGGTGGTGGAAGTCTTGGCCAACAGCATCAAGCTTGGCCATGTTGCCCATGCCTACCTTTTTCACGGCTCGCGCGGGACCGGCAAGACCAGCGTCGCGCGTATTTTTGCCGAAGCGGTCGGCACCAAACCGAATGATCTCTACGAGATTGATGCGGCCTCGTCGCGTGGTATCGACGAGATCCGCGAATTGCGTGAGGCCGTCCGGTCGTTGCCGTTTCAATCCGAGTACAAGGTCTATATC
>JAPLZN010000127.1 GCA_026395035.1 Candidatus Vogelbacteria bacterium
TGAATACATCGCTCAAACAGCGCCTCCCACCGGCTCACTTCTTGTTATTTTCTAATTGGTTGCGCGAGGCCCGCCGGAGCTTTGGGCTCTTCCGACTTTTCTATTAAAAGAGAGGTGGTAGCTGAAAGGTCGCCCTGCGTCTGTCTATTGTCATTCGCCGGTCTGGCGAATGACAATAATACCACTCAAATGAGGTATCTTTTATGTATTTGACAAAATAGCTAAATAAGTATATAATATAAGGAGTAAATCAAAAGAGATCTTACTGAAGGGAGTACAAAAATGCCGAAAGTGCAGTTCTCGATCCAAACACTAATCCGCGTCAAGATTCGGGGTGAAAAAAGTAAAGATCCGAATCGTGATGACTACGGAGATGATGGGCTTGTCAAGAAATTTCTTCATTTCCTGGTTGAGCGGCCGGATATTCGATCCCCGCGAAAATCTGGAGGAATGGCCGGTGCGGGTGAGTACATCGGTTACTTTTTTCCTGAACACGCAGAAGAAATCGAGAAATGGCTCGTGGAACAGGGGGCTAAGCGGACGAAGAAGAATCTGAAGATGTAGAGAAAACTAAGCCTTAGCGGGAAGGAGGAAGAAAAAGCTTCCAACCTGCCGGGGCTTTTTCTTTTTGTTTAAAAATAGAGTGCTATAATTACGGTTGATGGAGAAAAATTTTGATGAGTGGAATAAGTTAAAAAAGAAGATAGACGCTGATGAAAGCGATTTATTTATAAAAAATCGTCAAGTGTGGTGGTGTTCGATTGGCCTAAATATTGGAAGTGAACAAAATGGTCATGGTGATAATTTTGAAAGGCCGGTGTTAGTATTGAGAAAATATTCTGCTGGGACGTTTTTAGGCATACCCCTAACCTCTAAACAAAAGGAGGGTAATTATTATTTTAAATTAGAACCATATTTCGGTGTCATTTCATACGCTATTTTATCTCAAGCAAAGGTAATTGATCGACGACGGGTCAGGAGAATGATTTATGAAGTTAATCACCAAGAATACCAAAAAATTATCGAACGGTATAAAAGCTTATTCTGAAGTCAGATAAGCGAAAACCCCCTTGCGGGGGTTTTCTCGGGGGCTCTTTCTGCCGAGGGCAGATGGCCAAAGTTGTTTACATTATATACGGCTCTATTTAAAAGTCAAGTTTAAAAAAATATCGGGTCCTGCCTTTTTTGGCAGAACCTTCGGAGGCCGAATGACTCGGCGGAGATACTTTCTATCTTTGTGACTTCTCATATCGGGTCCGCGGAATTGGATCGCTTCCCGCAAGTGAAATTTATCGCTACTCGTTCGACCGGTTTTGATCATATTGATCTGGCCGAATGCGCGAAGCGGGGGATTATTGTCGCGAATGTTCCTTCCTATGGCGAAAATACGGTGGCCGAACAAGCGTTTGCTCTGATCTTGTGTTTGTCCCGCAAGATTTATGAGTCATATAAACAAATTGAACAAGGGGGAAAGTTTTCGCCGGACGGACTTAAGGGGTTTGATTTGAAAGGCAAGACGATTGGCATCGTCGGCTTGGGCCGGATCGGTGTTCATACAGCGCGAATTGCCAAGGGATTTGAAATGAATATTTTGGCTTTTGATCAGCACCAGAACGAACAAGCGATCAAAGATTACGGTGTGAAGTATGTGACACTTGATGAACTATTGGCTGGCTCAGATATTATCTCCTTGCATGCGCCCTATATGAAAGAAACGCATCACCTGATAAATTTGGATAATATTGGCAAAATTAAAAAGGGCGCGTATCTGATAAATACTGCGCGCGGGGGATTGGTAGATACGGCCGCCATCATTAAGGGTTTGCAAGACGGAATTCTGGTTGGTGCCGGACTAGATGTGCTCGAGGAGGAAAATTTTATGATCGACGAGCTATCTTTGCTCAACAATCCGCATCCGAACGAGAGTAGTTTGAAAACTATTCTGGAAAATCATTATTTGATCGATCATCCACGGGTGATTATTACACCCCACAATGCTTTCAATACTCAAGAGGCGATTGAGCGGATTATCGGGACGACGGTGGAGGATATCAAGGGGTTTACGGCGGGAGCGGTGGTGAATATGGTGAAAGTTAGCTAACAACTGTTTTATCTAAAATAGCCCTAGAAATAGGGCTATTTTATGTATTGACAAAAGATATGAATGGTGATATAATTAACAGCAGAAACAAATAAGATAGATATTTGTCATAAACAACACAATTTTTCGAACACGAAAGGATCTGGCCAATGAAGACTGCTCAAGAGTTCCTGCAATTCCGTAAGGCGAGCTGGATTCGGCTGAACCAACTGTGCGAGGAGTTCTACTTCACGCCGAAGGGTTTGACCCGACCGGAGATCTGCCTGAAGATGAATGTCAGCTTCGAGCTGGCGGTCATCATTCAGTTCGTCCTCTCGGCTTTCAGCCAGCCGAAGGATCCGAGCAAGGCGCGGCGCAAGGATGGCTCGCATATTGCGGCCCATTCACTGCAATTGTTCGAATCGGCCTGGAACTTCTTCGGGATCGACATCATGGAAGTGTACGACGCCGTACTCATCCATGATGTCATCGAAGACACTCTGGTTACCGGTGATGAAATCGGTTTGGAACTTGGTGATCGCACGGCGGAGTTGGCCAATCTCATGACCGAGGAAGTACAGTGGTTCTCCGGCATGCTGGGATCATCCTTCGTTCAGGTAGACAAAGACCGCGGGTCCATCGTTCGCTTCGTGCGGAAGCTCAAAACGGGTGGCAAAGTCATCGCGATCGCGGAGATTCTGGACCGAATCGATGACATCTCCGACCTGAAGTACCTCGAGGACAAGCTGGCCAAGGGTGGTGAGGATCGGGACAAGGCACTGGTCGGGCTGATCAAGAAGTTCGGCAAGTGCTGCTACACCGTGCATGAACTGACCGAGGAGAGTTCCGATGTTCGGATGCTCAAGCAATTCTTCGATCAGCTTATGCACGAGCAGGTGGAACGGCTCAATCATCTCGAACGTGATCCTAACCGGTGGATCGTCTTTCATCAGATCATGGGCGAGGCGGATTGTTACCGTGAGCTGGAATCGGTCGTCTAAACTGAATCCAAAACTGCACTGTATGTAATTTTCAAAGGCCGGGGAAGTTAATTCTTCCTCGGCCTTTTTGTTTGGACTAAATAATTTCAGTGGTATGATATTGCTATGGGATTTTTACATTCTATTATTCTGGGCATAGTGGAGGGGATTACGGAATTTTTACCCGTCTCGTCCACGGGGCATTTGATCTTGGCTTCTCAACTGCTTCGGATCGGCGAATCGGATTTTGTAAAAAGTTTTGAAATCATCATTCAGTTGGGGGCGATTTTGGCGGTGGTAGTTTTGTATTGGAAGAAACTATGGAATTGGGAGACAATCAAAAAACTCCTCGTGGCGTTTCTACCGACGGCGATAATCGGCCTAGCGCTGTACAAAATAGTGAAGACTTATTTGCTTGGTAATACGGCAGTCGTCCTATGGTCGCTCTTTTTGGGTGGTTTTGCCTTAATTATTTTTGAACTTTGGTATGAACATTGTCACTTGGGGGCAAGGCTTCCAAAAGGCGAAAAGGAAGCCCTGCCTCCAAGCTATCGTCAAGCGGTGGCGATCGGATTATTTCAATCAATTGCCATTATTCCCGGTGTGTCGCGTTCGGCCGCCACGATTGTGGGTGGGCTTTGGCTCGGCTTGTCACGCGCGACGATTGTGGAGTTCTCTTTTCTTCTTGCTGTTCCGACTATGCTGGCTGCGACGGGGCTGGATCTGATCAAAAATTACCAATCTTTTTCCGCTGATCAATTCGGTTCGCTGACCGTCGGTTTCGTTGTGTCTTTTTTGGTGGCCCTAGCGGCGATAAAATTCTTGCTAAACTATATTCGCAAGTATGATTTTATTCCGTTTGGCATTTACCGGATTATTTTAGCCTTAATTTTCTGGTTCCTCGTGGTATAATTAAAATCTAATGGCCGTCTCTAAAAATCTAGTTAGTTTTATCTGGCGCGAGTTACCGCTCTTTTGGAAATATACTTTTTTAGTGGCGGTCGCGTATACGATTATTTTCTTTCTGGCGTCTTTCTCCGTGCTTCTGTTCGCGCTGGATTTTCTAACCCCGTTTATCTTCGGCGGAATCATTATCTTTGTCTGGAAAACGGCCATCGGCTGGCGGAAATGGATACGAATTCGGGGCGGAAACCGGCGAAAAGGATAGTCTCTACCACATTACTTAATTGGTGTAAAGTTCCCATTCGGCGGGCGATGTATTAGAATAAGGCCGTTTGGGCGTTTACTGTGCTAGCTTGAACAACCTGCAAAAGGGCATTTTTGTTTCTCGAATTTTAACTCATCATTTTTAACTCATCATTTATCACTGAATATCGTGCCCGAAATTTCCATCAAAGCGGAACCGATCCTGGAACTGGGACACTTCGTGTTCAGTAATTCATATCTTCTGTCCCTGATTGTTTTCATCATTCTTTTGGCCATGGCTTTTACTTTGCGAAGAAAAATTGCGCTGGTACCCGGGAAACTCCAGAGCGTATTTGAGCTGTTGACGGAACAATTTCTCGGCCTGATGGACGGACTCTTGGGTGATCGACGCAAATCAGAGAAATATTTCCCGGTTGTGGCGACGGTTTTTCTTTTTGTTCTAGTGTCCAACTGGATCGGTCTGTTTCCGGGCGTGGGCTCGGTGCTAATCCAGGAGGCGGGGAGCCATACCGAAGAGATCAAAATGATTCCGTTGTTACGCGCTCCGGCGGCTGACCTTAATTTTACCGTTGCCCTGGCGCTGGTAGCGATGCTTTTTGTTCAATTCTTTGGTATTTTGGCGCTCGGATTCAAGAAATATGCCAATAAATTTTTCACTCTGAAAAATCCGATCTATACCTTCGTCGGCCTCTTGGAACTTTTATCTGAGTTTGTTAAGATCGTGTCGTTTTCTTTTCGGTTGTTCGGTAATGTGTTTGCCGGCGAAGTATTGCTTACCATCGTGAGTGTGCTGGTGCCGTATGCCGCCCCACTACCGTTCCTGTTTCTGGAGACCTTCGTCGGTTTTATCCAGGCGTTCATTTTTAGTATGCTGACTCTCGTTTTCATCGCCATGTCTGTAACCGACCATGAGGAGGAACACGAGAATCACAGTGCTCAGTTGGCAGTGAACAGTGAACAATAAAATGCTTCGGCATTAATATTGTTAATTGTTAACTGCTCATTGTTCACTAAAATTATAAACCAGTCGAACATTAGCAAATTATTAATTAGCAGATAAAAAAAGAATTATGGATCTCGAAAGCATTAAATTGATCGCCATTGCTATTATTATGGGTATCGGGACGATTGCTCCGGCTATTGCTATTGCCCTGATCGGTTCCAAGAGCGCCGATGCCATCGGACGCAATCCGGAAGCGTCGTCCAAGGTGCAGACCGCAATGATTCTCGCCTTGGCCTTTGCCGAAGCGATTGCGATTTACGGTTTGGTCGTGTCTTTGATTATAAAATTTGTTTAGTAGTTAAACATACGAATATACGAATAATGCGAATGAAACGAATGGTTACGAATGGATTCGAATTAAATTATTCGTAGCCATTCGTAGATTGGTATAATTCGTATATTCGTATATTTACTTCATGTCCGAACTCTTCTCACAATTAGGAATAAATTGGCCGATGCTGCTCGCGCAAGCGGTGAATTTCGGTGTTTTGTTGACCGTGTTAACTATTTTTGTCTACAAACCGCTCATGAAGGCCATGGAGGAGCGGCGAAAAAAGATTGAGCTGGGTGTTAAGGGGGGCGAATTGGCCGAGCAAAAGATCGCCGAAGCGGAAGCGGTCGGGGTGGAAAAAATGAAAGCTGCCGATCGGGAAGCGATTAAGATAGTCGGCGTTGCCGAACAAAAAGCGACGACAAGAGGACTTGAGATTACGCGAGCAGCCGAACATAAGGGGGACGCAATTTTGGCTGACGCGGCGAAAACTGCCGAACGAAAAAAGGCGGAAGAGATGATCAAACTTGAGGCGGAAGCCGCCCGCTTGGTCAAGGCGGCGATCGATTATGCACTCGCCCAACATCGGAAATCCCTGACAATCGTCCATAAGGGGAACATCATGAAGTTCACCGAGGGCGCCTTTCGCGACTGGGGTTATGCGGCGGCGGAGAAGCTGTTTGGGAATCGCGTTTACACGTGGGCCCAATGGGAGCGCTCGAAGAAAGCCCAGGGCGAAGAGGTCGCCAATCGTGAGCAAAAGGCGGCCCTCGCTGGCGGCGCTCTTCTGGTGAAGGATGCGATCGCCGACATCACGCTTCAGCAGGTCTTGACCCGCCCAGAGGATTTCGACGTGATCGCCA
>JAPLZN010000157.1 GCA_026395035.1 Candidatus Vogelbacteria bacterium
GTTTAGAAGACCATGCAAAATCCAGCAAATCCGTGGTCCCGGTGTTTCACGTATAACCTCGATTACCTTTTTGCCGTCAATTTTAAGCATCGCGACCGAAGTGGGCTGGGATAGGGCCTCCTCGATCATCGCTTCGTAGCGTCTTAGGCGATACGGGTCCTCTTTGGGCCGGCCCATGCCAATTCGGTCGGCCGCTCGAACTTTCATCAGGTCCCAAATATGTTCGGCGCCAACATTGGCAATGATTCGGCGTACGGCCGACATCGTAATTTTATCCGGATCACTGAAAAACATGTGGTTGCGCACTAGTTTTTCTACGAGATCTTTTGTTTTATTGGAGAGTTTCAGTCGATCCAGGATTGTCCGGGTCATCCTTTCTCCAATTACTTCGTGGCCATAGAAGGTCCACTGTTTGGACTTTCCCACTCCTGCTCGGCGAGACGGCGGTTTGCCGATATCGTGCAATAAAGCGGCCAGGCGGATTTCCAGTGGCCAATCTTTGTTGGCGGTATGTTTCACGGCCCGCAGGGTGTGTTCCCAAACATCATAGATATGTTCTCCCCCCTGTTCAATCCCAATACCCTGTTCCAATTCCGGCAGGACATATTGCAGTAACCCTAATTTATGGCTTAAACTAAGACCAAAATCGGGCTGGGACGTCATTAAGGTTTTTAACAGTTCATCACGAATTCTTTCGGCGGAAATATTTCTTAAGAGCGAAGCATTTCTCGCAATACCTTCTTCGGTCGCGATGTTAATCGTGAAACACAATTGGCTAGCAAATCTAACGGCCCGTAGAAGCCGTAGTGCGTCTTCGGTGAAGCGTTCATCTGGTGAGCCGACGGTAGATACTACTTTGTCCTTTAAATCGCGTACGCCGCCATATAGGTCAAATAGTTGACCTTTAAGATCGTAAGCTAACGCATTGATGGTAAAATCTCGCCGCTTAAGATCATCTTCCAATTTATCACTGAAGCGTACTTCGTCCGGATGTCGGTGGTCGGAATATTTTGCTTCCAAACGAAACGGAGTAATTTCAATATTGCGTAATTTGAGGTCTTCAATCTCCTCGTGAATGACTGTTACGGTACCAAAATTGTTTTCATAAACGGTTTTAGGGAAAATGGCGGCGATCTCCTCTGGTTTGGCATTAGTTGTGATATCCCAATCCTTCGGTTCTGCACCAAGCAAGAGATCGCGGACACATCCCCCGACCAAATATGCCAAATAACCCTTATCTTCAAGGGTTTCCAGTGTTTCGCGTACAACATCCGGTATTTTCAGATCTATTTTCATGGTATAGGTTAAATTGTAACACTCTTCTAGATATCCACAATTCCCGCTTGTACATCTGAACCATTAATATTATAATATGAAAATGAAACAGTTGGTTCAGTTAAAACACGAAGCCATAGAATTGAGGAAACAAGGCTTTAGCTACAAAGAGATTTTAGCTAAAGTTCCCGTGGCTAAGGGTACGCTTTCTGCTTGGCTTGGAAAGTTATCTCTAACCGATGCTCAATTTGAGAACCTAAAAGAACAGCTCAAAGCTAAACAAAATGCTGGCCGATTGAGAACCATCAGCACAAACAGGAGAAGGAGGCTTGAGAGAGAAGAAATAATCCAACATATAGGCCAAGAAGAATTTGATGAAAACATGCGAGACCCCTTCTTTTTGGTTGGGATAGCTCTGTATTGGGCGGAAGGCGGAAAAAGAAGCAACTGTTTCCAGTTTGTAAACTCAGATCCCGTGATGGTAAGAGTAATGATTACGTGGGTTGAGAAATACCTCAAGATTTCAAGACAAAATCTCAGATTCAGTGTAGCTATCCACGAGCCCTATAAACACGAAAATTGTGAGGAATACTGGGCAAATCAGATCGGTGTACCGAGACAGGATTTTTTGAAAACTGTTTACAAGGCCACGCTGTACAATTTCAAGAAAAACCCCTATTATAAGGGATGTTTTCGAATTGGGTTCAGTTGATGGGCGAACTGTATATTGATTAATGCCCTCGTGGTGAAATGGATATCACACGACGCTTCGGACGTCGCGTTGTAGGTTCGAGTCCTGCCGAGGGCACTTGAGAGAATTGGGCACGTGGCGGAATCTGGTATACGCGTACGTCTCAGAAGCGTATGGAGTAATCCTTGGGAGTTCGAGTCTCCCCGTGCCCACAGGTTGGTTGTTCTTGAAGAAAAGATAGGTTATTATATCAGCTAATTGCGGGCATAGTTTAGTGGCAGAATAGGACCTTGCCAAGGTTCAGGCGGGGTTTCGATTACCCCTGCCCGCACAAAAGTAAAAACCGCCATTTGGCGGTTTTTACTTTTGTGCGGGCAAGTCTTTGAGTTATCCCCTGCTTCTCCATAAGGATTGTGGGGTATAATAAACACAATGTTTGACGTGTAACGTCTAGTTTCCAAATCATCAGTCAAGAGTCTAATGGTCATTCCCCTCTTTTTCCGATAAGGCCGATAAAAAATCCTTATTTCTGCGTTATTTCTGCTTTGGAAAAGTGGATAAGTCTGGGGATATGTGTATAAAAGACCAGTTTTTCCGAGATCTCGTAAAGACAAAAAATCGTCTGTTACCATTAGAATATATTGAAGAATAAGGGTAAAAGTCACTTATTAAGGAAAATGGCCTTAATTTAAGGCCGTAACATAGTGAAAGTGTTACTTAAGTAACATATCTGTCGGTAGGGGGGTAAAAGTTCTATGTGGAACATCTACCATGAAGAAAAGCCGGGAGCTAAACACCTCAAGATTGGTCGGTTGGGAGAAGATTTGGCCGCGGGCGTCTTGAAGCGAGTGGGGCATAAAATAGTCGAAAAGAACTACCGTAAGCCCTATGGTGAGATTGATATTGTCACAAACAGGGAAGGAGTTCTTCATTTTGTGGAGGTAAAGAGCATATCTGGGGATGTTTCACATATAACATCTGGGGTGTTTGGACCGGAAGATCATATGAATTACGAGAAGAGGCAGCGACAGAAACGGGTGATTAATACCTATTTGGCAGAAAGACGGGTGGGGGAGGAAACTGATTGGCAAATTGATTTGGCGTGTGTGTATTTGACTGAGCAAGGTGATTTGGTAAAAATTGAGTGGTTGGAAGACATCATTTTAGATTAAAGGAAAATATATTTTTATATAGGACAGTGTTTGTAAAGAGGGGACTTTGCTGGTAAGATGAACCCTGTTTAAGGATTTAAAAAATCTAACGGGGTGTAGTGCAACGGTAGCACGAGTCGTTTGGGACGATTTAATCCCGGTTCGAATCCGGGCACCCCGACATAAGAAAAACGGCGAAAGCCGTTTTTCTGTTCTCATAAAAATATTTATATTCTTGGTTTCTGTTCCCGTTTAACTACAAGATAAGTTCCAACCCATGAACCCAACGCTAGTGGTATTACATACAAATAGTTCTGAACATAGCTTAAGACACCAAGTGCTATCAAAAAGTGCATCAAGGCACCGATCGTGGCCGAAGTTACTGGCTGTTTTTTGGTAACAGCCAAAGTGTAATAGGCATACATGCCGTCAATGATCATATAGCAGCAAAAAACACCTATTGCAATATATAGATTTAGATTTCCTAATTGCATACGAAAATCCTATCAGATTAGAATCGAAAAGTCATTGTTTTGCCTGGTAATGTTTCACAATTCTGTTTCTGTGACGGAAAAACGGCTCAAGCGACTTTCTCTCGCTAATTGCGAGTAGTGACATTCCGGTCGGCCCGACAGAAAAAATCCCTGACCATTGCTGATCAGGGATTAACCGAAGGGGGAGAAGGGCTCCCCGAAAAAATTACTTTACCATGGCCAACAATTGCTCGGACGAGAGTCGCTGGCCCAACAGCTCGGCATACCGCTCGGCCTTCTGCCGGTATTTTTTCTCCAGGGCCTGATTCAGACCACGGGAGAAAATTTCCCGGCGCAGGGGATGATCCTTAGACAATCGGAGTGCCATTTT
>JAPLZN010000122.1 GCA_026395035.1 Candidatus Vogelbacteria bacterium
CAGATATAACTTCCCGGCATTTCATAATAACGGACATCATAAGTTCCAGATAATTTTACATCTCCATCAAAATCAACTTGGACATTAAACTCGTCGTAAGGCATTCCGCCATTTTTTGGACCAACAGAAAGCACTGTAAAATCACCGATTTTTTGCCCCACTTTTATCTTATCGAAAGAAAACTCAATTCCTCCCGTCGGCGTGCTGGTCGCCAATGGTGGAACAATCGGACTAGCCACTTTATTTTTCACCCAAAATACAGCCACGAGAGCAATAATAACGACGATAGCAATGAGATATTTTTTTATAGCTATGGCTTGAATTCCAGGGTGGGTAAAATTTGTTCCAAACTAGCTCCCCCTTCGATGCCGATTGCACGCCCGTATTCTGACGCCACCAAAACCGCACCGCCATCACTAATTGGAAAATAGTAATAGGTTGTCCCGCCGCCAGTAATTCCGTTGATAAATTGGAGTTTAATTCCGCGCCGGCCACCCGCATAGTAGACAGATTGAACCGGATTCATATTATCAGGATTATTCATCGCTTCCTGGACCAATTCCTCCGGGTCCTTGTTTCTATTCGTCTTTTCATTCTTAAACAACCCGGATTCAAAATACACACTGTTTTTAAATGTAATCTGCTGTCGTCCAGATTTATTTGACACGGTTGGCTGCCCCATCTCTTTAGGATATTTAAATGCGTAGTCGGACACATTAAAAAATACCCAGTTAGAGGTGTTCGCAAATATATTGCAATTCGCAAAAGTGGTCGTACCGTTTTCGATCAAAAATGCCGTATCACCCTTGTTCCAAAAGACGATTTTTTCATCTTGGTCTGTATAACGCACCCCCGAACCCGAAAAGGTTTGATCTAGTTCTAATGTCTTGAACCTATCGCTTAATTTTAATTGCACCTTACCCAAAACCTTCGGCCTAATCTCGATCTTTGCAGCGATATATTTATCATTGTCACAGGCAAAAACCACATCATTAAAACGGGACGTAATTGCTGACGGACAGTTAAACTCGCACCTCGCCCCCGTGCGACCGACATAGGAGCCGTCGTGGCATTGTTTGGCGTCTTGGGCACAAACTGAAGTGCCGGTATTGGTATCATAGGAGACAATCGCGCCCTTCCGTGATTCTAAAATTGCCCGAATCTGCTGCTGTAAAGAAAGGATGACTTTCCACAAATTATCTGCAACCGACGCTTTGGCCACAAACGGCAAAGAAACCAGAACGAGGACGACGAGAGGAATAATGAGATATTTTTTCATATTTAATCTTGTCATTCCCATGCAGACGGGAATCTAGGTTTAATAAAATTTAATTCTGGATTCCCGTCTGCATGGGAATGACACAAATACAGAGAGATTGCTTCGGGATACCTCGCAATGACGATACAAAATTTTCTGCGTTCGTTCCACGGTGTTCCGCGTTTACTCCACTGGCATCGCGCCTAAAAGCTCTAAATCGTTAATTAGCAAGCCTGTCGTGTTGGTATCCGTCAGGCGAACGGAAAAACTATACGCCGTGCCGACCGTAAAATTCTTCGGCTCGGTGGCGAAAATAATCAAAGTTTTGTTGGCGTCTTTCTCTCCCGGATTATCGGCAATCGTAATATTATCTTTCATACACGGCTTGCACTGGGCTCCCGCCGGACACGCCGGGCAAGTATAAGTCTTCACCACATAACCAAGGACATCATAATCCCCTGCCGGTAAGGTGCCGGTCGCCAATTCGTCTACCGTATAAAGTTTGGCCGTGGTACTGGTCGCCACTGGTAAATTGTCGTCCGTAACGGTGGGTGCGTTGACCGTCCCCCAGTTTTGCCATAAAACAACAGCGATGATAATAATGACTAGAAAAGCGATAAATTTTTTCATCTAGTTGAGGTTAACGGTTAATTTACTCATTTAACATAGTACCACAAATATTGCCCAGACGATACTGTTGACAGATGTAGACTGTCATCATAAGATTAAAGTATTGGAGATTGTGGCGACAACCAAACGCCAGCCAAAAAGCGCCAAAAAGGCCTAATCCAATTCAAAGAGCGTTCGCCCATAAGGCGAGAAATCAGGTGGAACCGCGGGTAAGAATCCCGTCCTGAACAAGCAATTTATTTGCTTTGTCAGGACGGGTTTTTTTATTAATTTAGTATTTTGTCATTGCGAGTAAAACGGTCTGTGTTTATCCCCTCCTCTCATGAGGAGGGGTGGCGTACTCGCCGGGGCGGTGTGATCTGCTTAAAGATTTAATCAACCACCCCGGTCTACGACCACCCCTCCTTAAAAAGGAGGGGATAAATTCCCAGATTGCTTCGGAGTACCTCGCAATGACAATACAAAAAAATGGCCAACATCGAACAAATTCGCCACTCGCTCGCGCATATTTTGGCGGCGGTGGTCAAGAAGCAGTACCCGCGCGCTAAGCTGGGCATCGGTCCGGCAATTGAGAATGGTTTTTATTACGATTTTGATTTCTCCGACGGAGAGGTGCCGGCCCCAGACGATTTAGCCAGATTGGAAAAAGGGATGTTTAGCATCGTCAATAAAAAAGTGGCTTTCGCGCAGGAAACTCTCTCCCCGGCCGAGGCCAAAAATTATTTCAAAGACGAGCCGTACAAATTGGAATTGATTGACGAGCTGGAAGACTCTTCGTTCGAGTCGGAAAAGAGCCGAATCGGCATGCCAGACGAGACTGACTGCGGGATGATGTGTCGAAGAGTGTGAACTCAGGCAAAGTATGAAGAGGAAGCAGAAGAGAGCCGGTCGTGGAAAGTTGAGTCGCACCATGGCGATCGCTAGTTCCCCATTGCCCGGAGTGTGAACTTTGGAATGGTGACCCGAAAGAGATCCCCGTTCTCCCGCTGCATGAGATATGTCCCTTCCATCGTCCCCTCCAATGTTTCGAGGATGCAGTAGCTGTTGTACTCGTGAAAACTCCCGGGGCG
>JAPLZN010000156.1 GCA_026395035.1 Candidatus Vogelbacteria bacterium
TTTTCATCTTTCGGCGTTTCCAAGAGTTCAAATCCCGGCCAGGATAAAACATCAAACACTCCGTATTTGGCGATCACCGCTTGTGCATCAGATACATTTGTCTTATCAAACACGGTCGGACCCGACGCGACATCGGCTAAGTTATTTCTCGGCACATCGGAAAAGATTAGCGAGACAACATGAGCCGGATGCATTATTTTTACCAGGCCGCCGCCTTTCACGACCGATAGATGCCGGCGCACAATATTCAGGTCTTCGATTGTCGTCCCTTTCGAAAAGGCCAGCTCGGTCAGTTCTTTAACTTGATCCAAATTCAAACCGGAGGGCATAGTGAGCAAAGCCGATCCTCCGCCGGAGATCGCCAAAATAACCAGATCCTTGTCGGTGAGACCGGAGAGCATCGCCACGATCTCTTTAGTAGCCGTAACATTTTGCTCCGACACCAGCGGGTGTGTGCCTACCAAGCTTTTTATTTTTTGGAAAGTCCCCGGCACAACATCCAGAGCGATCCCCGCCGTGAGTTTATCTAAAATTAACGGTTCCAGTGTCGTCGCACTTGCCACCGCGCACTTGCCCACGGCCACAAAAAATACGCGATCAAAATCCGCCAAGTTGACCGACTCATCTTTAATGAAGAGGATATCGCCTTCGCGCCGAACATTTTCCGCAAGGACCTTGGGCGTGAGAATCGCTTCATATCCCGCTTCGAGAATTTCCAATCCGTCCCGCCGAAGCGGTGTCGTGGCCAAAGCGTCAAAATTCTTAATTACTCGGTCCATAATTACCCTATATTTTACCACCAAACGGCTCGTCCGCCTACCAAAAGTCTGGAAATCGGATATAATTGAAACAATATGCCCAAAATCACCAATATTTCCGCCCGCGAGATTTTAGACTCTCGGGTAACCCCGACGGTAGAAGTTGAATTGACACTGGAAACGGGCGCCAAGGGCGTCGCGGCCGTCCCCTCCGGGGCCTCCACCGGCGTTCATGAAGCGCTGGAATTGCGCGACGGAGATCCGACGCGCCATAACGGCAAAGGCGTTTTGAAAGCCGTGGCAAATATCGAAGGCGAAATAAAAAACGCTCTCGCCGATCAAGATTGGGACCAAAAATCGTTGGACGAAAAAATGATCGCGCTGGACGGCACTGCAAACAAAAGCCGGCTGGGCGCCAATGCCATTTTGGGCGTATCGCTGGCTTTCGCCAAAGCCGCGGCCGCGGCCGACAGAAAACCGCTCTACCAATATTTTAACGAGATCGGTGGCACACCGAAAATACTTCTACCTGTCCCACTAATCAATATATTGAACGGCGGACGACACGCCAAAAATGGCACTGATTTTCAGGAGTTTATGATTGTCTCTGTCGGCGCACCTTCATTCAAGGAAGCCCTGCGCTATGGGTTAGAAACTTTTACCGCCCTGAAAAAGATTTTGGAGTATAAAAATTTATCTACTCTTCTCGGCGACGAAGGCGGTTTTGCTCCGGCTTTGCCGTCAAACGAGGAAGCACTGGAACTCTTAGTGGAAGCGATTAAAACCGCCGGCTTTACCCCGGGCACCGATATCGCGCTGGCGATTGATGTCGCCGCTTCCGAACTTTACCAGGGTGGAGTTTATGAATTAAAAACCGAAAACAAAAAACTGTCCGCCACGGAAATGATTGATCTATACGAAAGCTGGATAAATAAGTATCCGCTCATTTCGATCGAAGACGGTTTAGCCGAAGACGACTGGGATAATTGGGCAATCCTCACCGCCGCCCTCGGTTCGAAAATCCAGCTGGTTGGTGATGATTTGTTCGCTACTAATTCGGCGCGTCTACAAATGGGAATTGAGAAAAAAACCGGCAACGCGATTTTAGTTAAATTAAATCAAATCGGTACAGTGACGGAAACAATCGCGGTCGTAACGACAGCGCGTACCGCCGGCTACAAAAGTATCATTTCCCACCGTTCCGGCGAGACTGCCGATACGACCATTGCCGATCTAGCCGTGGGCCTCGGCACCGGGCAAATCAAAACCGGCTCACTATCCCAACCGGAACGCCTGGCTAAATACAATCGATTACTGGCCATCGAAAAAGAACTGGGCAACCAGGCAGTCTATCCCGGCAGAAAATCACTGGAAAATTTATAATTCGTATATCAAAAAAACCGCTCAACTGAGCGGTTTTTTTGATTAACTTGACTTCTCACACCATCTATGCTACAATACAAATAGGCCGTATCGGTCATTCAATCTTGGCCCAATTCGGGCAATCTCGAAGGAGATCGTCATGGTCCCGCAAATTCTCTGCTCGCCTTACACCTGGATCAGCTTAGGATTTATCTTGCCGATCCTGGCAATCATGGACGCCAACTTCGCTATCAAAGAGATCCAGGGCTATTACTGGTTCAATCCCCGGCAGGCGAAGAGCGAGATTGGCTCACAGAAACTGCTGATCGGCCTGATGCATTTCTGGCTCGTCCTGTTCGCTTCGATCCTCGCCGTGGTCTATATCCATGGCCCGATCGGTTGAGCCAGACCTTTCATCCCCCACCGGACGCGCGACACCCCTGTCGCCGTCCGGTTTTTTTGTTTGGGAAAAAACCGGAGGTAAGGTAAAATATAAAATATGCCGAATACTTACAAACCCGTTGCGCTGATTGTTTTAGATGGCTGGGGTTATCGCGAGGAAACGAAAGACAACGCCATTGCGGCCGCCAAGAAACCCTTTTTTGATTCCCTCTGGGCCAAATATCCGCATACTACCATGACCGCTTCCGGTCCGGCCGTCGGCTTACCAGTTGGAAAAATCGGTTCCAGCGAAACCGGCCACCTGACCATCGGCGCGGGGAAAATTGTGGACACTGATTTATCCCGAATTAACCAAAGTATTGCCGACGGTTCTTTCGCCAGTAATCAAGTTTTGTCCGATTTATTTACCGCCGTAAAAAATAATAATTCCACCCTGCACTTAATGGGCCTCATTGGCCCGGGCGGAGTACACGCCGAAAGCGAGCATTTGTTTGCTATCTTGCGCGGAGCTAAAGCCGCTGGTCTAACCAAAGTCGCCATTCACGCCTTCCTGGATGGTCGCGACACTCCCCCGCGTTCGGGAGTCGAATATTTAAATAAATTGGAAACCGCCATCTCCGAGATCGGAGTAGGCCGGATTGCTTCCCTTACCGGTCGTTACTTCGCGATGGATCGCGACCAAAATTGGGATCGACTGGCCAAGTTTTTAACCGCCGTGGAAGGAGGCGAAGGCAAAACAACAAACAAAAAACCGGCAGAAATATTGGCGGAAAAATATGCCGCCAGTGCGGACGACGAACATTTGCCACCGATTATCTTCTCGGACGAAGCGGGGCAATCAACCACTCTGGCCAAAAACGACGGTATTTTTATTTTCAATTTCCGTCCCGACCGCGTCCGGATGCTCACCCGAAAACTGCTGGACAAGCAGCCAGAAATGAACTGGGCCATCGCCACCATGACCGAATATGATGATGATTTCCATTTGCCCGCCACTTTTAAATTGGAAAAAATCGAAGCGACGCTCGCCGGCCTGATTTCCGTCGCCGGATTGTCGCAGGTCCACATCGCCGAAACGGAAAAATTCGCCCACGCCACTTATTTTTTGGATGGCGGGCGGGAACAACCGTATCCGGGCGAAAAGCAAATTCTCATTGACAGCCGAAAAGATGTCGCGACCCACGACCAGGCGCCGGAAATGAAAGCCAAAGAAATTGCCGACGCGGCGCTGGCGGAAATTTCGGCCGGCACCGATTTTATCTTCATCAATTTTGCCAATGCCGATATGGTCGGCCACACGGCCAATGTGCCGGCCATCATCACGGCCATTGAAACTCTAGACCATGAACTGGCCCGCGTCGTAGAGGCCGTTTTGGCGGTTGGTGGCGTGGCACTGGTCACAGCCGACCACGGCAACGCCGAGCTAAATGTTGATCCACTTACTGGCGCGCCCCATACCGCCCACACCACCAACCCTGTACCGTTTATCCTGGTCGGAGCAGAAGCGAAACTAAAAGACAGTGGCAGTCTTGCCAACATCACCACCACCGTTTTGTCATTGCTCGGACAGCCAAAAGCTAAGACGATGGAAGATTCTCTACTTTAGATTCCTAAGCTAGAAAAAGCTTAGACAGGAGAAGAACCACCGCAACAAAGGAAGACTCAATCAAAATCGCCACCGACACATCCTTAATGTCAGTTTCTCTGGGAGCATGCATCCGATCGTGGAAACGCCGAAGGGTCAAGAGGATTTTATTTTTATTCCAAAAACCGTAGGCGATTTGCAATAGATCAGGCAAAAGACCGCCCAGACATCCAACTCCAACCAGCCAGGGACTAGCTCCGGTCCAAAACAGGAACGCTAACAATACCCCCAAGATTAAATCGCCTCCGACGATCGAACCATCGCGAATAAAAGACCGACCGTAGGTAAAACCTTCCAGTGATTTTCGACTGCCAGTTTCGTTTCTTTTCAACGAATTAAGGTGGTCGCCAAGATTGTAGTGCGGAATCCGATCGGACAGATAATGAGAAGCTATCGCCGCCAAAAAAGCGACCACCGGATAACCCGGAAAAAACTGGGCCACGCTCGCTCCGACAATCGCATGAGTGGTAAGAGTCATTCTATTAATTAAAAATTAGAAATTATAAATTATAAATTTTATACAAAATGCCTTTCATTTTTAATTTTAAATTTTTAATTAGTCTCCCGGCGCCAATCAAAATAGGAAAAAATACTGACATAAATCGCCCCAAAAAGCACGGGACTAAGCAAAAAGTAAATCGCAAACTGTGGCCAGAAAAAAGCTCCGAGCGTTAACACCCCGGCCGCCCGAAAAACCCGGCCAGCCAATTCGTGAGTATGAAACCAAACTCGCCCGTTCGACATCGTCCACGGCGTTCTAATGCCAAAGATCCAGTTTGGTCGCGCCTCCGGCAAAACAACACCTAAACCGTAAATAAATAGGGCAAAAGCCGGGGTCAGAAAATCGACAAAATTAAATTTGAATCCCAGATTCCAGACCAAGGAAAGAATATGCACATACAGTAAGAAGGCGGACAAAAACAGCACAAAATTATCGTAGTGTCGACGAAACGAGGCAATGTTTCGTCCGAGCGGATCAAGCCGAGGAAGGATCCAAAAGATCAGTGTCAAGACCGCCGACAACGCGGGAATAAAAACCACCATAAAGAGCTTGCCTTGGTAACCGTTTACCTGGCCAGAAATACCCCAATGCGAAGCCATTACCGCCGGCAAAAAAGGGTAGAGCCCCAGGCCCGAAATCAAGGCCCCGGCCGCCAACAGCCAGCTCGCGATGTATTTATTTTTCATAGGATGAATCCCGTTCTCCATAGCGAAGAACAAAAATTCATTGTCTAATTATAGCAAATCGCCACCCGCTTTCGGACTTATCTTTTTCCCAAAACATGTCATAATATTTTTCCCCCAACAACCCCTTGTTTATAGCTAATTAAAGACTACAATACGGACAGACCGATTTTTATCATCTTGGTAAATTCCAGCCTGAAAGGAGCAGGAAGATGTCCACACCAATCCTTTCCATACACGAAAGATTAAAGCTATCTTTGGACTTACAGCAAGTCATTGCTTCGTTCGCCCCCGAACATTTAGCACATCTGCACGATGAATTCGGGCCAGGAGACCTGACGATGGGAGAACGACTGAGTCATTTTGCCGGTCAATATAGTGAGATGGACGCCATCCAGTTCGCTTTCCGTTTCCGCCAAATATTTGGAGACAATTGGGATGATATTGTTTCCAGTGATAATTGGTGGTATGCCGGAGAGCTCTACCGTCACTCACCTACGGCCTTCGAGGCCGCCCTGTACTTTTTTGCCGCCAAGGGTTTTTTCGGTCTCAAACCGGAAATGATTCCCGAGGTTATCGCCGCGTTCGAACGACCCGGCCAGCAAACCCCCGATTCCTGAATTCTTCGCGAATTCCAGAATCGGGGGTTCTTTTTCTGGAAAAAATTATACCATCGACAATTAAGGTCTGGACACCAGGATTGAAAAATTTTGAGCGAGACGAAGAGAAAAATTAGAGCTGAGGTACTGCGAAAATTTTTCTCAAAGTTGTAGCCGAAATTTACAATCCTTGGTGTTAAGAA
>JAPLZN010000039.1 GCA_026395035.1 Candidatus Vogelbacteria bacterium
ATTTGAAGAGAATAGTATAATAATCCCATGCCCAATGATCTGATCGAATACCCCTCTCTTGGCCCGCGAACCTTCGTGATGCTTCTTCTGCGCTGGTCGGCCGGAGTGATACTTTCGGCGGTAGTTTTATTTATCGCCGTCACTGGCCTCTATTATTACTTGGGCGAAAATTATCCGGCGATGTGGCAGCGGGCGCTTGGCATGGGGGCGGTAATCTTTACGGGAATTGTTCTGCTGACTATTATGATTGCTTGGCTCGAGTACCGGCATTATTCGATCAATCTCACCGAAACCAGTTTAGAGGTCCGGCGTGGCGTGTTGTCGGTAATTGTGAACGGAGTGGCCTATCGCCGGATTCGCGATTTAGTAACGACCCGGTCACTGATCGAACGGATAATGGGGGTAAGTACTTTGTGTATAAACTTGATTGGCGATGCCGAAGAAGCCACTCCGGCCTACAAGCCAACCCTTATCTTGCCGTCGCTTGATCGCCGGACGGCCGACCGCCTTCATTCAGAATTGGCGGCGCGAATCGGATCTTTGGGAGGAGTCTCGTAGGGGATTTTTAATTACGAAAGGCCAAAATCCCCAGCGTTTTGTCATTCCGGGTGCCGGTATTCCGGCGGGGCCTGTCCTCGACCCGATCGGGGAACCCGGAATCCAGGTTTTATCTCTGGGGGGCAGTGGCTAAACTGGATCCCGGGTCAAGCCCGGGATGACACGGTGAGCCGTTTCGTAATTCACGGTAAAATAAGGTATATAATCTCTAACGGGGTCAATTGCGACTTCTGGCGTTAATTGCGATATAATTGGGACGATTTCAACAAAATCCAGGTTTTTGGAACAAAATACATAAAAAATGACCAACGGAATCGAAATTTTTGGCAAACTGTTTGGCGGTTTAAATAAGGCAAAAATTATGCGTTTTTTCATCTTGAACCCGGAAATCCAGGCGAGTTCAAATGAGATCGAATCAGTGGTTAAGGTGGAAGGACGATCGCTACGCAAGGAATTGGCTAATTTGACTAGTTTGAAACTGCTCGACGAACGAATGGCTTCGCGGTCGAACGCGAAAGGGGATGGCAAAATCCGTGTTCGGACCTGGCAACTCGATGGTACCTTTCCTTTTATTACCGACCTGCGGCGGATTCTTTCTTATGACATTGTGGAAGAGCGGATGGATGTGGCGCGCAAATTTCGCGGTTGCGGCCGGATTAAACTGGTCGTTTTGTCGGGAATTTTCATGAGCGATTCTTCCGGCCGGGTGGATTTGGCGGTTGTCGGCGAGGAACTGGATCGGCGGGGAATTGACCGGGCGGTGCATAAACTGGAAGCGGAGATTGGTAAAGAGCTCAATTATACGATTATGGATACGGACGATTTTAACTTTCGCATGTTTTCCGGAGACAAATTCATCCGCGATATTATGGACTATCCCCACGAATTCGCGTTGAATAAGTTGAATTTGTAAAAAATTTTATGATACTCAAAAAACATATTTCCAGTTGGTCCGGGTTTATTTAAAGAAGAGACTCCTCGGTTCTCTGTTTACTCGCAGATAATCATTCTGCCCTAAATTCTCTCGATAGGGAGGACCTTGTGATGTACAGAAGCGTTGGTAATCGGTGTGGAGTGGACTTTGGTCTGTTTAATTTAGATGTCTCCTTGATGGAAAGCCTGGAAATTCTCTCTAGGTTGGGTTTTCAGGAAGAGACTGTTGATGTAATGGCTTTAGCTCGGAGACAAATCGGGGTTTCCGGATTCAGCTTAGGGGCTAAATATACGGAAGCCCCCGAGGTCGTTAGTTGCGCCACCTTCATTAAGTGGCTGTTTGCCCGACTTGGAATCTGGCTACCTCGCAGAGCAATACAGCAGTCTTATTTTGGTATGCCCGTTTTATTTGAGGAGATTCGGGAAGGCGACCTGGTTTTTTCCGAAGCACAAATCAAATCAAACTCGTACTACCTAAATCCGAATGAGGGAATTGGGCATGTGTCGATGGTGACAAGTGAAAACTCAGTCATTTATGCTTCAAACTGTGGTTCTCGTGGGGTCACAGAGACTGACTTTAAAGAGTTCATTGGTAAACGTGGAGTTCGTTGTATTCGCAGGATACTTCCAAATCACCGGGAACTGTTTAGGACCTTAATTTGCCCAGGATTATTTGAAGTTGAGTGCTCGGATGATATTCAGTGGATTTTGTTTTCTTGTCCTTTTTACCAGCCGCTTCTTGAATGAGGCGGCTTTTTTTGATTGCCACTTTTTGGGGAGTATTTTTACTATACAAAGACAGGAGTGAATGATATCCACAGCTATCTTCCTGATTGCCCCAAAAGGGCGGTTCGTCGTGTTATGATTAATTATAGAAAACAAACGGCGTTTCGAGCGTCTCCCATTATTATTAGTTTTTAATATTATTTAGAATTATGTCATTAGCTACTTGGAGTGATGTCCTTACCCAGTCTTTTCAGAGCCTGTGGATAAATGTGATCAGTTATATTCCGACGATCTTCGTCGCCCTGGTCATCTTTTTGGCCGGTTGGGTAACTGGTGCCGTGGTCGGCGAATGGGTTGGCAAAATTATCAAGTCCCTAAGGATTGATCGCTTCCTAACCCAGCTCGGGGTGCGCGAGGTGGTCGAGAAAGCCGGCTATCGTTTGGATGCCGGAATGTTCATTGGGGCTCTGGTCAAATGGTTCGTTATCTTGGCTTTCCTGATTGCTTCGGTGGATGTGCTTGGCCTAAATCAGGTCAATGTCTTTCTCGAGCAGGTGATCGGCTATATTCCAAACATCGTTGTTGCGTCCCTGATTCTAATCATTGGTGCTTTCTTGGCGGATTTCTTGTCGCGCTTGATTGTCGCTTCGGCGCGTGCCGCCGGCATGAAAGGAACGCGAACAATTGGCAATATCGTGCGTTGGGCCGTCTGGATTTTTGCCCTATTAGCCGCCCTGTCGCAGCTTGGGATTGCTTCATTTCTGTTCCAGACACTCTGGACCGGCGTTGTGGCAGCTCTAGCCCTGGCGATTGGCTTGGCTTTTGGGTTGGGCGGTAAAGAGGCAGCTGCTCGTCTTCTTGATCGGGTAGGCGGAGAGGATAAGTAAATATGAATCTAAAAACGGCCCGGTAGGGCCGTTTTTTTGTTCTGGTCGTAGCTCAAGTCAGAAACATTGACGAACTTGGTAATTTGTGATAAATTTAGGTCACTCAGGTGGGAGAAAGGGGCCGTGGTAATGCTTGACTCCTATTCCCAGATGAGTATAATGAGTCCCATTGGATATGACCGAAATAATCTTCAAAGTAAGCGGCTATAGATAAAGCTCCTTTTGGGACTGTATCCAAATGCCGCCGAAAGCGGATTTTTTTAACTCCCGAAAGGGATTACCGGACGACTGTTGTTTGAAAACTGAATCCTGGTCACTCGGCTACATTTTCCATTGCCTTTAGGCGATGGGGGGTCTTTTATGCCTTGGAGATCAGAAAACATCAATCAACAAATTGAATCTGTCGGAAGACAGAAAAAACAGGAAGAATTAAGAATTTGTATTTTCGAAGAATAAAGAAGTCTCAACGAAATGCTTTTTAATTTCGTTGGGTAACTTGTCAAAGCTCTAGCGAAAGCGAAAGCGGGGACAAGTGAATTGGTTCTCAGATTTCCTAATAGGAAATCAAGAGCGTATGGTGGATGCCTAGACTCCAAAAGGCGATGAAAGACGTGGCGTGGCTGCGATAAGTTTCGGGGAGGTGCCTAGCAACCTTTGATCCGGAAATTTCTGAATGGGGAAACCCTTCCGCGTAAACCGCGGAAATCTTGCACTTGATGTAAGATGCGTACCCTGGGAAGTAAAACATTTCAGTACCAGGAGGAAAAGAAACTAATAAGTATTTCCTTAGTAGCGGCGAGCGAAAAGGAAGAAGCCCAAACCTGTCGTTCCTCACTGTGTTCGGAACAATTATAAATTAGAAATTAGAAATTAAAAATTGAATGCGATTCCGTATTTCATTTTTAATTTTACATTTTTAATTTTTAATTTGAGCTCCGAGCCTAGCGAGGAGCGACGGGGGTTGTAAGGCCGAGGCGTAGTTTACTAGGAGAGTTACAAAATAGGTGATTAGCCGAATCAGCTGGGAAGCTGAGCCATAGAAGGTAATGGCCCTGTAGGCGAAAATCATCCTATCTCTCTTGCCTTGGTTCTTGAGTACCTCGAGGAACGACTGCCTTGAGGGAATCCGCCGGCACTAACCGGCAAGGCTAAATACTTTTGGAGATCGATAGTGAACAAGTACCGTGAGGGAAAGGTGAAAAGCAGCCCCATAAGGGCGTTGAAATAGACCTGAATCCATATGCTTACAAATAGTCGGAGCGGTGCCTCACTGGTGTGAGGCACAATTAAAAATTAAAAATGTAAAATTAAAAATGAGAATGCAAATCCGCATTCAATTTCTAATTTATAATTTCTAATTTATAATTGGTGACTCGCAGCAGCGAGGCACTGTGACGGCGTGCCTATTGAAGAATGAGCCAACGAGTTGATGCATATTGCTTGACTAAGTCCGGTAAAATCGGATGGAGTCGCAGGGAAACCGAGTGTGAATAGCGCGTTTCACTTTTTTAATTTCGAACTTATGCTTAAGTTCGGAATTGAGAAAGTGATTGTATTATGCATCAGACCCGAAGCGTGATGAGCTTGCCATGAGCAGGATGAACCCCCCAGAAATGGAGGGGGAGGTCCGAACCGTTTAGCCGTGCAATACTATCGGATGACTTGTGGTAAGGAGTGAAAAACTAATCGTATTACGTAATAGCTGGTTCTCTCCGAAATATCTTTTGGGGTAGCGTCGAGCTTACCCTCTGGGGGTAGAGCACTGGAAGGACTGAATAGGGAGAAATCTCGTCAGTCCTATCAAACTCCGAATACCAGAGGTAACTACTCG
>JAPLZN010000007.1 GCA_026395035.1 Candidatus Vogelbacteria bacterium
GACCGAGAAGGGGCGGGGCGAGGTTCTTTGGCCGATGCGGATTGCTCTGTCCGGCCGGGAAAAATCACCCGATCCCTTTACTCTGGCGGCAATCTTCGGCAAGGAAGAAACTTTAAAACGACTGGCCAATGCTCAACATATGTAAGTCGACGGCGATATTGATAGCGGTTTGGGCGCTGGTTGCCACGCCGTTTGTTTTGAGTGCGGAAACAATCGAACAACTGCAAGCCCGGAGCGCCAGTTTAAGCGCCGAAATCAAGCAACTCGACAAGGAGATCGCCACTCTAAATGGCAAGCTTAAAACAACCAAAACCGAGAAGAACACACTGTCTGCAGAATTAACTAAGATCGAAACGACCCGCAAAAAACTGCTGGCGGAACTTACCAAGACGGAAAAATCGATTGCTATTACCAATAGTAATATCCTAAAATTATCAGCTGAGATTTCAATCAAAACGCAGGATATCGGACAAAATAAAACATCGATCTCGGAAGCCCTGCGAAATCTGCACAGCATCGAACGAGACAGCCTGCTGGAACTCGCTTTTGCCGGTGGTACCCTATCCGACCTAATCAGCCGAACCGAATCGCTCGACAAATTCCAAAATCGCCTCGAACAAAGCGTCATCGCCCTAAAAGGAAACCGGACTTCACTGGAGACAAAAAGGACCGAAACCGAGGTCGCCAAAGTGGCCCTAACCAATCTCAAAGTCCAACTGGCCGACCAAAAGCAGATTGTCGAAGAAACCAAAAAAGAGAAAAATACCTTACTAACCGCGACAAAAAACAAGGAGGCTAATTATCAAAAGCTGCTGGCCGATAAACTTCAAAGAAAAGAAGAACTCGACGCGGAAATCGCCAGTATCGAAAGCCGGATCAAAATTGCCATCGATCCATCGCTTTTGCCAAAGTCGAAGGGGGGAGCTCTGGGCTATCCACTGCGAAGCTATGTCATCACCCAATATTTCGGCAATACTGCTTTTGCCAAAGCCAACGCCGCCGTCTACAACGGCAAAGGGCATAATGGGGTAGACTTCGGCACGCCGACCGGCTCCGCCGTCCTCGCGGCGGAAAGCGGCAAAATAGTCGGAGCGGGCGATACTGACAAAACCTGTCCGGGAGCATCCTACGGTAAGTGGGTGCTGATCGAACACGGCAACGGGCTATCGACTCTCTACGGACATTTGTCGGTCATCAAAGTTTCCGAGGGCGATACCGTGATTCGGGGTCAAACCTTTGCTTACAGCGGCAATACCGGCTATTCGACCGGCCCACACCTGCATTTTACCGTCTACGCCAGCCAGGGCGTGCAAGTACAATCCCTGCAAAGCAAGGCCTGCCGCGGCGTATATCGGATGCCAATCGCCTCGTATAACTCCTATCTGAATCCGATGACTTATTTGGGAAAGTAAAGCAATTTCAAATGTCAAATTACAAATTTCAAGTTGATGAATTTAAATTCTAATTTGACTTTTGACATTTGAAATTTTAAATTACAGTTGTCCACCGTTTTTTTCTGACAAAGAAGGCTAATGCGATATAATAGGGGAATGATGCGCAACAAACGATCCGGCTTCATTAGACTCATCCTGGTGATCATCGTGGTCATTCTAATCTTGAGCTATTTTGGTGTGAATCTGCGGGGAATCGTCAATTCTCCAGCCGGGCAGGACAATATGTCGTTTGTCCGGGAGACCGGACTCAAGATTTGGCATTTTTGCCTCGATATTTGGAACCAATACTTACGAGGACCAGTAACCCAAGTATGGCAATTCATCAGGATCAGTTTGGGGCAAATAACGAGTAAAATACCCCGTTAAATAATCAAGACCTTGGAACCAGTTGACAGGGTATTTGGTAATTGATCCCCATGTGCGTTCTCGCATTGTTGTAGTAATTTAGGTATTCCGGTATGGCGCGGGCAAAGCTCGAAATCGAGTGGGTGATCTTGTCCAGGCATTCTTCCTGAATCGTCCGGTTGAACCGTTCGACATGAGCATTGTCGTTCGACTTTCGCACCCGCGAGTGGCGATGAGCCATACCGGCTCGCCACAAGCCATGAGTGAAAGCGACTGAGAACTCCGGCCCATGGTCACTTTGCATCATGATGAATTTAAATCCTGCTGCTCGCTGTGCCCGTTCGACGAATAGCAAACTTTGCTGCGCTCCGATCCTTTCCATCACCTCGGCATACGCCCAGCGGGAATACAGGTCGATCAAGGTGTAGATGTATATTCGTGACCCATCCGGAGCCATGATATGGATCGTGTCAATCTGAATTAGGGCTCCGGCAAAGGTCGCTTCCGGTCTCGGAGTGAAATCGTGCGGTCGTTTCCACAGGCTTCGTTTCTTGAGCAGGTGACAGCGATCCAATGTTCGTTTAACCGAGCTCAAGCTGACCACTACACCTTGGTTCTTGAGTTCGTGGAATACATGCTCAGCACATCTTTGCCGTGAACTGCGTTCAACAATGATCTTCTCCACCACTTCTCGCGACAAAGCGTTGGGACTCCGCTTCGGCTTCGAACTTCTCGTTGGGATCGGGCCGTAGCCCCACAGGTTCGACCTCTTGACCCACTTCACTACCGCACTGTGGCTGAAACCGAAGTATCTGGCCACCTCTCGCACGCTCTTACCTTGCTCGACCATCGCGACCGCCTGACCTCTCACCTTGGGTAGATTGGGGTTTAATGTATATGCCATATGGAAGCTATTCTAAACCCTGGGGTGGTTCCAAGCTATTGAACCATTACGCCTGCTTGACAAGTAGGCCACATGGTGCTATAATAGCCTCAGTATGGTGGTTCCGGGTATTTCTGCCCGGATCAGATGTTCGGATGAGGAGGCTGTACAATGCAAAACGCTATCTGGGGTAGAATCGTGAGTTGGACCGGGACCAGGGTCGGGATCGCGGAGAGCTCCGTCGGCGAACGCTTCCTCGTTCGTCAGGAGAACTTCCGCCGGTTCCGCCTGTCCGCCGACGCGCGCGAGGGGTACCGGCTGTTCCATCCGGATCCCTGCGTCTTCACC
>JAPLZN010000067.1 GCA_026395035.1 Candidatus Vogelbacteria bacterium
AATAAGTAATAAGCCACACCAAGAGCGGCAAGGAAAAAGATGAACGACCAAAGCAGTAGTCGAAACCAGATGCTTTTCTTCGGTCGCAGGCCGGGCGGAGAAACTTCAACTGGCCAATCCTGATTAACCCCCTTGTAAACCGGGTCCAAGTCACTGCGCCGAACTTTAAAATCCCCGCCGGCGCGGTCATAAAGTTTTTTTTGCAATTCTTCCAGACCATGGTCTGGAACATTCGGGTCAGAACTCATTTACGAAACATTATACCACAGGAAAAACAGCGAGTAATCGTACAAGCAAGTTAGCAAATTAAAAATGGCTGGCATGCCCGGCTGAATCGACCGCCTTAATGATCTCCCCTTCGCAAGACAGCGCCAAAGACAAAACAGCGGTGTTCCAGTCCTTAAAGACAATGATTGGCAAAAGCTTCGGCTCACCCTTCACATAACCCAGAAAATGGAGCGTCCGAAGCGCTACCGCCAGTTCCCAGCCATACAAGCTACGAGAGTCCTCCGAATTGACCCCGCCCAAAAACACCAAAGCTGAATTTAGATCGACGAACAAGGCCCGTTGTTCCCCTTCTCCGTGAATATAGTGAGTCAGCAAGGAAAAAATTTTGGCCACCAATTCGCGTTTGTTAGTCTCGGCAACGAGCGTTTCCATTTCTTCCGTTCTTTCCACTCCAATCAGTCGCCAGACTTCCTTACCGCGCACTAATGATGCCCGCACGCGGGAAAATTTGGCGATCTGAAATCGCAGTTTTGATTTTAACAACCTAATCCCCTGGGCTTTGGCTACCACCAAACCCAAATCCGGCGTCAGGAGATAGAAAATCTTGTTCGCCTCCCCGGACGGCCGTTCATCAAGCACCAGCGCCTCCGTGTCGTAGATATGGTAAGCCACGATGGCAAATTATAAATGTAAAATTAAAAATTATAAATGAATTGCAACTCAATTCTAATTTACAACCTCCATGGAAATGGCGAAGGTTGTACCCCCAATTTTTACATCACCTTCGCCAGTTTGAAGTATAATCTCCCGACTATTAGTTGTCTCTTTTATCTTATCGTAAAATCTGTTAATAAAATGAACACCCTCCTCACTGGTGGTTATCTTTAATTTAATGACATTATCCGGCATCAGGCCGGCTTTTTTGCGCGCTTCTTGAATCTGACGCACCAAGTCGCGCATTTCACCCTCTTGTTTAAGTTCGGGAGTCAACTCGCAATCCAGCGCCGCCACCGGATTCTCCGCTCCGGGCGGAGCATAAGATTCGTATCGTTCACCCAGATTTACTAAATTAGATTTTTTGACTTCTTTAACATTCAATTCGTCCGCCACCACCGTCGCTAATTCAGCGCTTAAAATATCACTAACCAAGAAAGACGCCAGCGGCTGACGCACCTTTAATCCCCTTTTGTCGCGCAGGGCCAAACCAATCTCCACCAGTTCCCGGGCCCGCGCCATTTCCTCAATTATTTTTGCATCATATTTGTCTGCTGCCGGCCAGCTGTCCAAGTGCACACTTTCCTTCTCTCCACCAAGCTGGCGATAAATATCATCGGCCACAAACGGTGTAAACGGCGCCATTACCTTGCATAAACCAAGCAAAACATTTCTGGTCGTGGTAATCGCCCAAGCTTTGTCCTGCTCATCGTCACTCTTAAAGCGGTCGCGCGAACGACGCAAATACCAATTCGACAGATCGTCGATGAATTCATCGATTGGCCGCATTGCCCGATCCAACTCGTATTTCTCCATCGCCTCGGTCACCTTGGCGATTAATTCATTCAGACGAGCTCTAATCCAAATATCCAAAACATTATTTGACCCGGTTTTTCCTTCAACTTTTAACTCCCCTCCATACATTTGATAGAAAGAGACGACATTGGACAGCCGCATAATGATTTTGCGATAAACTTCACCCACCCCTTTCTCGGAAAAATTCAAATCTTCGGCGCGAATTACCGGTGACGACAGTAAATAAAAGCGCAAGGCGTCGGCGCCATATTTATCCACCAGCGTCATCGGGTCAGGATAATTTTTCAAGCTCTTGGACATCTTCTGACCATCCTCCGCCAAAATCATCCCATTCACGATGACATTTTTGTAGCTTGTTTTACCGAACAACGCCGTGGAGAGCACGAGCATAGAGTAAAACCAGCCCCGCGTTTGATCCACCCCTTCGGCGATAAAATCGGCCGGAAAACCGATTTCTTTTTCGGGATCAAAATGTTCGCTTTCAAACGGCCAATGCGCTTGTCCGTACGGCATTGATCCCGATTCAAACCAACAATCGAATACCTCCGGGATACGTTTCATTTCTCCGCCGCAAGCGCAAGCAAACGACACGCCGTCAATATACGGCCGATGCAGGTCGAGTTCGAATTCTTCATTGCACGGTATTGACCGGTAGATCAATTCCTTGACCTCGGCATTGCGGAAATTCGCTCCCCAATTATCAAGTGCCAGAACTTCCCGTTCCGACCAGCCCTCGTTCGCCGCCAACACAAAAAACAACGGCAAAGAATGACCGACAAGCAAAATGTTTTTCCCGATATACTTGGCGTTCAGGTCGGCGAGTACCGCCCCCGACCGCTGTTTCACCTGGAGACACGATTCACCGCCATCACGACCCTCGTTATATTTTTCCTTTTTAGAAATCACTCGACTATCATAGTCCTCCCATTTCCCGCCATTGGCCGACCCAACATCATATTCTCCCAATCGCGCGTCTAAAATAACCTCGTCGGGCATCAAGCCAATCGTTTCGGCCACCAATAGAGCTGTCTCCTTTGCCCGAACAAAGGATGACGAAATGATAACATCAATCTTTTTGTCCTTAAGCAGGACAGCGGACTCTTTCGACTGCTCCCGACCTTCTTCCGTCAGATGATACTCTCCCCCTAATTTACAATCAATCGCATCAGTCAAATTATTTTCCGCCTGGCCGTGACGCATTAAAAAATAATGATTACCATTGTTTTGTTTGTTCGCCGCCAGTTCATCCACCGAGCCGATTACTTTTACCTCCTGGCAGTCCGAACACTTCCACACCGGCAATGGCGCGCCCCAGTAACGGGAACGAGAGATTGCCCAATCGCGTGCGCCTTCCAGCCATTTGCCAAAGCGACCGTCCTTGATGTGTTCCGGCACCCAGCCGATACCATTATTATTCGCGACCAGTTTATCCTTAAGATCGGTCACTTTTACGAACCATGATGAAGTGGCGTAGTTTAAAAGCGGTGTACCACAACGCCAACAGTGCGGATAGGAGTGAACGATTTTTTGTTTGGAGAACAAGAGCCCGCGCGCCGCCAAATTTTTTAGTACCTTAATGTCCATCGCCTGTTCTTCCGCATCGGTCGGCTCGGCATCTTCCACCCCTGGCGCGCTTTTTGGTTTGACCAGTTCTCCTGCCCAATCGGTTACTTCCGACTTAAACCGGCCATCCATGGACACATGCTGAACGAACGGCAAATTGGCTGTTTGCCCCAAGGCCATATCGTCCTCGCCAAAAGCCGGCGCGATGTGCACCACCCCCGTCCCGTCTAGAATTGTGACAAAATCCGCTCCGACAATTTTCCAGCCGTTCTCATAAGACGCGGACTCACGCGGACTTAACGCGGACAAACGCGGAATATTTTTCCCATTTTTCTTCTCAACATAATAGTCAAAAACCGGTTTGTAGGCCAAACCAATGAGCTTTTTTCCCTTAAATTCTTCCACCACCTCATATGCTTCTCCCGCCAGCACTGATTCAAGTCT
>JAPLZN010000085.1 GCA_026395035.1 Candidatus Vogelbacteria bacterium
GTTTATTTCTCATCGTATTCCTAAAATTTTCAATTCGGCGAGGATTCCAATCCCGCAATTCTTTTATTCTTTCTTTAGACAAAGGATAATCTTCCAGCCATCCACTCAAGGTGCTTTTACTTATCCCGAGCAGATTCTTGATCTCGGAATAGCTTTTTCCTTCCAGTCTGAGCTTTACCGCTTTTTGTTTGACTAAAATACGCGCCATAATCGTACCTTTATTATGTAGTAATAATCATATTATACTACTGTTCGTAAACAAAAGAAGTGGATAACACCCTATTGGCGTTTGATATTTAAGCCAAAATAATCGAAAGTACATTGGTAAACGCACCCTTAGCTCAGCTGGTTAGAGCGTACGATTCACATTCGTAAGGTCTCAGGTTCGATCCCTGAAGGGTGCACAAAAAATAAAGACGGGTGTTAGTCCCCGTCTATCGCCATCAGATATGCTCTCCAACCCAGAACATCATACAAAAAATCCTGGATTATCTCATTATCGGTCATGGCCTTTTCCCACTCCAGGATGTTATTCCCCCACCGGGTTCTGATCCTGGCATCGGCGCCAAAGCACAGGAGCAAACCGACAGTTTCAGCCGATCCCGCTTCGATGGCGTGATAAAGCGGGGTCAGCCCATCAACATACTCCGGAATATTCGGGTTGGCGCCGGCTTCAAGTAGCGCCAGACACAGTTGTTCGTCTCCCAACTGAGCCGCCAGATGCAAGGAGGTTAATTCGCCCCGCCGACTTCGCACGTTCGGATCGCTCCCGGTGGACAGCAGCCTTTTCACCGATCCAAGATCGGACTTCATCACCGCTCGATGAAGAGGCGCCCAGCCATGAGTATCATATTCCGGTTTTGGCGAACGGCCAAACAGAGGAAACACAAGGTGCCAAAAAGAGGACATTCTCAATTTGGCATCATAGACAAACCAGCGTAATGCCTTCATTGAAATCCTCCTGGTGAAATTTCCCCTTATCTTATACTCCCATCACCAGCAAATTACAAGGCAAGAAGTTTAATTTAGTTGAGCAGACACCGGTGCCTATGTTATAAATTCGACTCCTATCTCGCCCACAGTTTGACTTTCCTCGCCCACTTGCTAGGGTAAGTTCAGATTCCGACGAAAGGGGAATAAAAGCCATGAATCCCAAAGCGATTGAACAGGCGCTTAAGGAAATTCACGCGGACCGAATTCGCGTAAATATCAAAGGGCGGAACGGCCAAGACCGTTGTGAGATGAACACCGACGGAAAACGGAGACTGATTGAGATAATCAGCGAAGTCTACCAGACTCTGACGGGAAAAAACCCACCAGAGCATTCCCTGCTTCCGCTCATTAGGCTGATTACCTTTGAACCTGACCGGCCAAGCCAACCGCTGTTCGTTACAATCGTCATCTGCGACTAGGCCGCCTAACCGCGCCAAACATCAACCGCCGTTTCATTCGCCAACTGGCGAATGAAACGGCGGATTTTCTTTTTATTCTTTACCCTTTACTTTTAACTTTTAACTATCTCAATCCCTTCCGGTGCAATTACCAGCTCCTCCGCCGGCTCATCAACTGGTTTTGTTTTCGGCTTGATGCCGTTTAAAATCAATAATTTTTCAAAATCTTCCCGTTCCAGCGTTTCCAGCTTAATCAATTCACCCGCCAGCATATCCAGCGCTTTTTTGTGGTCAATCAAAACTTCGTTCGCGCGCGCGAGTGCTTCAGTCATTATGCGCGACACTTCGCCATCAATCGCCGCTCCCGTTGCTTCCGACGAATAGCGATCACCCACCACGATCGGTGAATTTACCGTCTTAGCCTCCGCTTCAAACGAGACCGGCCCAATTTTCTCGCTCATCCCATAGCGGGTCACCATTGCCCGCGCCAAAGACGACGAGACAGAAATATCATTGGAGGCGCCAGTCGTCATATCGCCGAAGATCATTTTCTCGGCCGCGTAGCCGGCCAGTGAGACGGCAATATCATCCAAAAATTCTTTGCGTGATTGCAGACGCCGGTCTTCCAACGGCAATTTCAAAGTATAGCCGGCCGCATACCCGCGCGAAATAATCGACACTTTGTGTACCGGGTCGGAATTCGGCAAAACGGACGCCGCCAGCGCGTGCCCCATTTCGTGATAAGCGGTAATTTTCTTTTCCTGTTTGGAAAGAATATGACTCTTGCGCTCCGGCCCAAGCATCACTTTTTCCACCGAGCGAATCAAATCGTATTGCGTTACTTTTTTGCGGTCTTCCCGCGCCGCCAAAATCGCCGACTCGTTCATCAAGCTGGCCAGGTCGGCACCGGAAAAGCCCGGCGTGCGTTCGGCAATCGTGTGCAGATTCACATCTTCGCCTAATGGTTTCTTTTTGGCGTGGATGGCCAAAATTTCTTCGCGATCTTTGAGATCGGGCGCGTCCAGTGTCACCCGCCGATCAAAACGGCCGGGACGCAACAGCGCCGGGTCCAAGACATCCGGTCGGTTGGTGGCCGCCATCACAATCAATTTTTCCGTCGGCTCAAAACCGTCCATTTCCACCAAAATCTGGTTTAAGGTTTGTTCGCGCTCGTCATTACCACCGCCCATCCCCGAACCGCGGTGCCGGCCAATCGCGTCTATTTCATCAATAAAAATAATCGCCGGCGCTACGCTCTTGGCCATTTTAAAGAGGTCTCTGACCCTACTAGCTCCAACCCCGACAAACATCTCCACGAACTCCGAACCAGAGAGGTACATAAAGGGAACATGAGCTTCTCCTGCCACTGCGCGAGCCAGCAGAGTCTTACCTGTTCCCGGACCACCCATCAGGAGTACCCCCTTCGGAATCCGCGCACCGATATCCAAAAACTTTTTCGGGTTCTTCAAAAAGTCCACGATTTCCTTCAATTCCTCTTTGGCTTCCTTCACTCCCGCCACATCTTTGAAGGTAACTTTTTGGCTCTGGTCGTTCGGATCCACAATCCGCGCGCGCGACTGGCCAAAAGTGAAAGCCTGCATACTGGCACCCTTCATTTGCCGGGACAAGAGCCAAATAATGAAAATTATAGACAGCAAGGAAAGCAGAAATGGCGCCAGCGACATCAGCCAAAAAGACAGGCTCGATTGATTTTCGATCTCTACTGCAATTTTCGACAGCTGTTCTGGTGTCACACCATAATTTTTCAATGTTTCCGTTACCGATGTTTCGATTTCTTTTTTGGAAGTTTTTACCGTCCCACTAGCGTAGGTGACATCCATGTTGTCGCCTTGAACGATTAATTTTGTCACTTTGCCAGCAATAATATCTTCCGCCACCTGCGACACCGGGATAACCGCCGGATTTCCGCGCCGATCGGAAAACAGCGTAAAAGCCGAGACAATCAGCATCAGAACAAGCAGGGCCATCAGGATCTGCTCGATAAACTTCCCCGCTAAGCGTTTCTTGCCCGCTGGCTTCTCTGGATTAGTGTTATTTTTAGCCATATTTGTTATTTTAGGTCTGTATTATATCACAAGAAACAGCCCCAGAGAAAGGACCCGTCAATAAGATGAATGAGTCGGTGGCCAATCAAAATAGTTTCCTATTACAACAAAAAACCGCCTTGCGGCGGTTTTTTGTATCTTTTTTAAAGATTAGACACGCTGTACATTAACAGCGTTCGGTCCTTTCTGGGATTCCTCCTGTTCGAAAGAAACATTGTCGCCCTCCTGAATTTCTTCGAAGGTTACGCCAACGAGCGAATTCTTGTGAAAGAACAAGTCTTTCGCAAGGCCTTCGGCCGTGATGAAGCCGTAGCCGGCATCAGTCTTTTTCTTGATAGTTCCAGTCATTGATTTGCTTTTTTCTACCCTTTTAATTACTTTGAGAATCGACTCTTTATGGCTTAACTCTAAGTTGTTCTATTGTATCATATATCGTTTTGAAAGTCAATCCCTCACACAGGATTCTGTGTGAGGGATTGACCCCACTCAAAATACCCTTATTTTAAGCCATAATCCACCACCAGACCGTCTACCGCCCGACAAATACGAGCAAAAGTGTTTCGAGTGATAGACAAAACTTTTTCGGCCGGCGAAGAAGCTAATACATCATCAGCGATATCCTCTATCTCCCAAACTAGATATTGTTTGGGTGAATAAACAAAACGCTCAAGACATTCATCCAGGTAAGTTTGCTGCATAAATACCACCAGATCGCTTTGCTCCAACAATTCTTTGGTCGTTTGCGTCCAATGCGAACCAGTGAAGGAGAGAATCCCTTTTCTTCCAACACAGTCTTGGCACAAAAAGTGATTGGGCCATTCAAATTCCTCTCGGCTCGCACGCCGGACGAGACGGCGGTCCAACCGGTAATTTTCAAAGAATTAAAATACGCCTCGGCCATTCGACTGCGATAAGTGTTGCCTCGGCAAACAAAGTGAATAGTTTTCATCTCTCCATCATAGCAATGACCGAGAAAAATAAAAAACCGCGAGCCAGAGCAATTGCCCCAACTCGCGGCCGGATTTAGTCAGTCCTCGATGACCACTTCCCATTTCCCCCAGTCGATGGACTGGTCATCCCTGTTCAGGACACCATTTTTCCACTGCCGCCACGAGCCTTCGCTCGCGCCAATCATCGTCCCCTTAAGCACCAGCCAGGGAGCGTCCAGATAGCCGAGAGGATTCGTAATTCGCTCCACCTCGTGGCGACCGGCAGGAATAACAACATCCTTGGCCTTGTCCCCACCGAGAAACTCGAGGGCTGGCCAATCCCGTTTCAGGGTCATAAACATACTAAAAATCTCCCTTCATCTTGATATTACCCTCTTTATATTATATACCATATACACTATTCTGTCAAGACAACCATTTCCCTCCTTGCCTGCTGGCTCGGTAACACTCCGGCGTTCAACTCCGCACGCAAAGCGCGCAGGCGCTTTGCTCCGCTTCCGCAGTAAAAGTAAAAGCCCCATTTTCTCGGGGCTAAACTTTTATCTGTGGAAGCGGTGGGAGTTGAACCCACGTGCAAACGATAATCTTTTGCGAGTCTACATGCGTAAGAGGTTTATTTTGATTTAAGTCGGGTTGGTCAAAAACCAACAAAATCCAATCCGACCGAGTTTCTATTCCCCTGCGGGATTCGAATTGAAGTCGAAACGGTCATCAATTCTAGCTCGATGTGTATTAAGTTTGTCCAGTTCTAACAAGCGTACAAAAGGACAAACTGTCAGCTTAAGCTAAAGCGAAAGCCGGCATATAAGGAGATACTATCCCCTTCGAAGTTTTGGCACTTCTTTTTTTCTAGTATATATTACGAATCGTACTAGAATCTTCGGCACGCACGCAAAAGGTGAGTCGCCTGTCTAAGCCCGGCGCTCCCATATTTATTATCTAGTTTTCAAAGTCCGTTCCAGGTCGCGCTGGACATCTTTTTTCTTAATCACTTCGCGTTTATCCGATTTCTTTTTATGTTTGGCCTGCGCGAACGACAACTTAATGATCCTGCCCTTATTATACAATGCCAGTGGCACTAATGTCAAACCCTTTTGCTGGTCCAAATCAGCCAGCACTTTCAGCTCGTGTTTAGTTAAAAGCAGGCGCCGCGGGCGCTCCGGATCGTAACCAACCGACATATTGCCTGGCTGGTAGGGCGGGATACTAGCTCCTACGAGATAGGCTTCTCCCCCGCGAATTTTGACATAGGCACCAGCCAAAATGCCGTGCCCGGCCCGCACGCTTTTCACCTCATGGCCCAGGAGCTCGATCCCGGCCTCGTATTTCTCGCCCAGTTCGTAATTAAAACCGGCTTTTTTGCTGTCGACGAGGGACATAGCAATAGTATAACTCATTATTGACTATTTGCCATAAATAGCTTACTATATGGCCATAACCTTGGGCGCCTGTTAGAATGGCGTTTCTTAGAAAAGGGTTTAAACAACAGATTGAAAGTCCAAATTCGCATTAACCACCAGATCAAAGCCAGGGAATTGCGCGTCTTGACGGACGACGGCGAAAACTTCGGCGTGATCAGTTTGGAAGACGCCTTTCGCAAGGCCGAGGAATTAGGACTCGACCTAATCGAAATCTCGCCGAATGCCGTTCCTCCGGTAGCGAAGATCATGGATTATGGTAAGTTTCAGTATCGTGAGCAGAAGAAAGACCGCGACGCCAGAGCCAAGAGTCACCGAGCCGAGACCAAGTCTCTGCAGGTGAAAATCGGCACCGGCGACAAGGACCTCGAGATCAAAGCCAACAAGGCCTCGACCTTCCTCAAAGAAGGCCATCGGGTAAAAATCGATTTATTCCTCCCCGGCCGATCCAAATATTTTGATTTCAAATTCCTGGAGGAGCGCTTAGCCCGCATCCTGCGCCTGATATCCGCGGAATATAAAGTCGCTGATCCAGCGAAGAAAAGCCCGAAGGGTTTGACGATTATTATTGAGAAAAACACCAGTCAAAAGTAAAACTTTTAATTGAACTCCAGGCTTTATAGACTTTTAGACTAAATTATATGAAAACTAACAAATCCTACACCAAACGCTTGAAGGTGACGAAAAAAGGCAAGATCCTGGGTCGCATACCGGGACAAAACCATTTCAACGCCAAATCTTCACGGCGTAAGCAGTTGAACCACAAGGGTACGGCCGAATTTACCATGACGAATAAGCAGATTAGCCGATTCCTCCCGAACGCTTAATTTACTTTTCACTTTTAATTTTTAACTGAACAGCCATGACCCGAGTAAAACGAGGAACTACATCTAATAAGACCCGCAAGAACACCCTATCTAAAACTAAGGGTTACCGTTTTGGGCGCAGTACCAAGGAACGCGAGGCAAAAGTGGCCATCGCCAAGGCCGGCGTCCACGCCTTCGCTCATCGCCGCGACAAAAAAAACGATTTTCGCCGCCTGTGGAATGTCCGCATCGGCGCCGGTTTGAAAGAACACGGCTTGTCGTACAGCAAATTCATCGGCGCGCTCAAAAAAGCCAACATTGAACTGGACCGTAAGGTACTCTCCGAGCTGGCCAAAGACAATCCGGCTGTTTTCGCCAAAGTGGTGGCCGCGGTAAAGTAGCTGTTAGCTGGTAGCTGATAGCTTTTAGCTTAAAATACAAAAATATCCACAAAAAATCGCCCAACGGGCGGTTTTTTGTGAGAATGTATTTTTATTCGTCACTCGTCATTCGTCATTCGTAATTTCCTC
>JAPLZN010000084.1 GCA_026395035.1 Candidatus Vogelbacteria bacterium
GAAGAAAAAGAAGCCAAACGCGCGGCACGGCCGCCATTTACCACCAGCACCTTGCAACAAGTAGCATCGAGTCGCTTGGGCTATTCGCCTTCTATTACTATGCGTTTGGCGCAAAAACTCTATGAAGCCGGCCATATTACCTATATGCGCACGGACAGCATTAGTTTGAGTTCACTAGCAATAAACGAGATTGGGGCCTTGGTCAAATCCCAATACGGCGAAAAATATGCCAACCCGCACAATTTCAAAACTAAGAGCAAGAATGCGCAGGAAGCGCACGAAGCGATTCGGCCATCTCATGTTGATAAATTGAAAGTCAGCGCAAGCGCGCAGGAACAAAAACTCTACGAACTAATTTGGGCGCGCGCCGTCTCTTCGCAGATGACAGACGCTCTCATTATGCGCACCCGGATTGAAGCCATGGCAAGCGACAAGTCTATCCCCTTGTTTATTTCCACCGGTTCACGCGTTATTTTTGACGGCTGGTTGAAAGCCGATCCGCGTTCGGCCGGTGAAGATGTTTTATTGCCAAAGATCAAAGAAGACGATCCACTAAAACTGGAGGAAATCACTTCGACTGGCAAGGAAACCGAACCGCCAGCGCGCTTCTCGGAAGCCGGGTTGGTTAAAGAACTGGAAAAACGCGGGATCGGCCGGCCGAGTACTTATGCTTCCATCATTAAAACGATTATTGATCGTGGTTATGTCGTCAAGGAACAGCGCGCTTTAATGCCGACTGATACCGGTGAAGTAGTGAGCGATTTCCTATCGCAATATTTTTCCGATTACATCAGTGATAAATTCACGGCGGAAATGGAAGACGAGCTGGATGAGATCGCGAATGGAACCCGAAGTTACCTTAAAACTCTGAAAGACTTTTACGGCCCGTTTAAAAAAGACGTGGACGCCAAAAAAGATATTCCCAAAATCTCTGACCTGGGTAAAGCGCCAGCGGACATCAAATGCCCGGTCTGTGGCGGTCCGATGATTATCAAACTGTCACGCTCCGGCAAGTTTTATAGCTGTGCCAAATTCCCCGACTGCGCCGGCGCCCGCAAGATCGACGGGACGGAACTGGCCGCCCCGAAAGAGATCGGCGAGAAATGCCCGGACTGCGGTGAGGGCCAGCTCGTGGAGCGCGAAGGCCGCTTCGGGATGTTCATCGCCTGCAGTCGTTATCCCAAATGCAAATTCATCCGCAAATCCGAGAATGCCGACGGCACGAACCCCGGCGACACTGGTGTGGAGTGCCCAGAGTGTAAAGCTGGCACGATGGTGGAAAAACGCGGCCGCTTTGGAGTATTTTACGGCTGTTCCAATTATCCCAAGTGCAAAAACATCATTAAAGCCAAACCGACCGGCGCCGTTTGCCAGTACCCGCGTGACTACGGTCCCTGCGGGCATCTGATGATGGCTGGGACAAAAACGATCCCCGAGCGTTGCAGCGACAAAAATTGTCCAAATAACAATCCGCACAAACTAAAAGATAAGTAGGTAGCACGCAACCTGCGTTGCGTGCGCCACTAGTTTTTGTCGGGCGGAGCGTTACGAGGCCAGCAGGCCGAGTCACGAGACGGGGTCGCGGAAATTTTCGAGCGACGGCGAGAAAATTATCTGTGACCAAAAACGATCCCTGAGCGTTGCAGCGATAAAACTTGCCCGAATCACAACCCACAAAAACTGACACCAGTTACTAGTTAACAATGAACAATTAGCAATAAAATACCTAACAAAATTTCACTAATACTGAAACACTGTTAATTGTTCACTGTTCATTGTATATTGAGTCAATGCTTCTCCTCGATCCCCAAGAGATTACCTCCAAAATGAAGAACCCGGCCGAAGCCGGTCGACGACTGGTCGCGCACGCTTTTTCGTTTGCCCAGAAAGCGCATGAGGGCCAACGGCGCAAATCCGGCGAACCGTATTTTCTGCATCCGTATAATGTCGCTCTGATCTTGGCTGATTTTGGCGCCGATGCCGAAACAATCGCCGCCGGCCTCTTACATGATACCGTCGAAGATACAGGTATTACCCCGGAAATAATTAAGAAGGATTTTGGGACAACCGTCGCCTTTATGGTAGACGGCGTGACCAAACTGGGCGAACTGAAATACAAAGGTGTCGCCCGTCATGCCGAAAGTTTACGTAAAATGTTCGTCGCCATGGCCGAAGATATCCGGGTCATCGTCATCCGACTGGCCGACCGTCTGCATAATGTCCGCACACTGCAATATGTGGAGCCGGAAAAACAGAAGCGGATTGCGTTGGAAACATTGGAGATCTATGCCCCACTCGCCAATCGGCTCGGCATGTGGAAAATGAAAGGCCTTCTGGAAGACGCTAGTTTCCCTTACGCTTACCCGAACGAATATAAACAGGTTGTCACCCTACGAAAAACCAAAGGCAAGGAAACCATCAAACGCCTGGAAAAAATCTATCGCGTCCTACAGGGAGCGCTGGCCGAACGCGGTTTCAAAGATTTTTCTATCGACTATCGCATCAAATATCTTTACAGTTTGTGGGCTAAATTGAAACGAAATAATATGGATATTGAAAGTATCTATGATATTTCCGCCCTGCGCCTGATTGTCGATAATGTTGAGCAATGTTATCAGGCCTTGGGCATCATTCATAGTTTGTGGCGTACTGTTCCCGGCAAGCTGAAAGATTATATCGCCGGTCCCAAGCCAAACGGCTATCAGAGTATCCACACGGCTGTTTTTACCGGCGACGGTTCAATCGTCGAAATCCAAATTCGCACCAAAGCCATGCAACGAGAAGCTGAACTGGGCGCCGCCTCGCACATCCTATATGACGAGGCCGGCAAGCCAAAAGGCAAAGATGCCGAAAAAAAGATTCCCAAGAGTATTAAATGGATCAGTGACCTGATTGAGTGGCAGAAAAACGTCAAGGAATCGGACGAATTTTTGCACACCCTAAAAACGGATTTTATCCGCGATCGCATTTTCGTCTTCACCCCCAAGGGAGATGTAGTAGAGCTTCCCAAGGGCGCGACAATGATCGATTTTGCCTATACGATTCACTCCGATATCGGCAATCACGCCTCTGGTGCCTGGATGAACGGTAAGTATGTGCCACTCGACACGGAGCTGACCAACAAATGCACCGTAAAGATCGAGACCAAGAAAATCGCCAAGCCTTCAATCAAGTGGCTCGACTTCGCCAAAACGACCATCGCCAAACGCCATATTAGGAATTATCTCGGTCTGGAAAACAAACCGCCAGTCAAGAGTTTGTTTAATCGACTGTGGGGAAAGTAGGGAAACAATTATGAGTGATGAGTGATGAGTGATGAATAAAAATTCAAAAATAATAAATAGACATAAAAATCCATCAACACAAACATCACACACGATATATTACAACAACAGATTCAAGACAATAAATCCCCCGTTTTTGAGTGCAGTCCGAGACGCGAGCGAGGCTTGCAACAAGCGAGTGCAGACTAGTGCAGTGCCCAGCGCCAGTAGGCGGCGGGTACGAAGAAGTGCACCAAAAATGAAGGTTCTACAAACTAAAGTTCTTGACGAAATAAAGATCCTCATCCGGCTGGATTGGCTCGGCAGGCTGTTCGGCTTCCGGCAACTGCTCGGCCGGTAAGATTGCCTCACTATCCGATAGTAGCTTAGATAAGTTCGCTTTCTGCCCCTCCAGAAGATCCAGGATCTTCTGCAAATCGTCCTCGGAAAAGAATTGGATTGTCACTCTTCCCCCTTTATCCTCGCGTTGTTCGACCAGCACCTTGGTACCGTATTTTTCGGAGAGTCGCTGTTCAATATCCAGAATGGCCGGTTGAATAATATGCTTCTCCCGGCGCACGCGATCGACAGCCACCCGACGAGCAAAGACTTCGGCATCGCGCACGGTCATGTGATTACTGATAATTTCCTTAAACAAAGTCGCCTGCTCGTCGGGATGATCAATCAGCATGAGCAGTGGCTTGGAATGGCCTTCGGTAATTTTACGCACCACGATCGCGTCAAGAATTTCTTGCGGTAGGCCGAGAATTCGAATCGTATTGGAAACATATTCTCGGCTCTTGCCGATTCGCTTCGCGATATCGACATGCTTGAGATTAAATTCGTTGGCCAACTTGTTGAAAGCCACCGCCCGATCGATCGGATTCAAATCTTCGCGCTGAAGATTCTCGATGATCGCCATCTCGAGCTTCAATTTATCCGTATCGTCGCCGGTCCGAATAAGCGCCGGCACCTGTGACAATCCGGCAATTTTAGACGCGCGCCAGCGCCGTTCGCCCGCGATTAATTCATACTCGGCAACTAGACTGCCATCCTCGCGCAAGACCTCTTTTCTTGTTACCACGAGGGGTTGCAAAACTCCGTACTGACGAATCGAATCCGCCAGATCGCGCAAGCGATCTTCGTTAAATTCCGTTCGCGGTTGGAACGGATTGGGTTTTATTTTGTCGACATCGATCCAAAAAATCGAGTCTTGGGGTCGTTCGATACGATCAGACATATTATATAGAATCGGATTCAAAAATAACTCCCTAATTCTAGCACAAGCGTTTCCGGAAACAAGAAAAGACCTTGCGCGAATTCGCGCAAGGTCTGCTCATAGGTTTTCTTCCAGGCATTGTACGCCTGGTCCCAGCTTCCTGTTTGAGACCAGACCGACTCAAACTCGCGATCGGCGATCGAAGCGGCCCGCACGGCCGGATCCTTGGTAAAGTATCGCATCTCTCACCTCCCAGATCGTAGTTTTGGACTATTCGGTAGTATACTACACAAAGCTATTTATGTCAATTTTCGCAACAAAAAAGCCCGCCGAGGATATACCGCAGCGGGGCAAGAAAGATAGGGAAAGAGTGAGTCAGACCGACACCAGTAGTCCGGCAAAGTGAGCCACTGGAGCCAAGAGCCAAAAACGCTCTTCGTCGTGACCTAGTAAGACCGGAATTTGTGTTCCCGTTACGGCGACCACATCCGAACAAGACCCTAAGTCAGCCCGAGCCAAAGCGTCATTTTCATCCGCTCATTCTCCGTGGCCAACCGACTTCAACCCCCCTTCTTCAATGCGAAAGAACTCAAACTGTCTCAACTTCCTGTCCTCCTGGAACAAAAATAGGCCACTAGGCCGTACTTTTTTAATGATAACACCCAGAAGAATTTTGGTCAAGAGAAATCCCCGCGCCGGAACGCGGGGAGGCAAAAAGGGAAACACGAACAATCAATCTTCTTCCTCCGGTGGGGACGGGGGGTGATGTGGTGGCGGTAAGCCGTAAATCATGGCCAAAATAATGGCCAGCAGGACGATCCCGCCCAAAGACCAGGATACCCAAGGGGGCCAAGGCATTGAAGTGACTCCTTTCGTGAGCGGTACTGGCTAAATTAATACCATATATTGATTAGGAATCAAAATTCAGGAGAGGACTCTCGCCCAACGGGCGCTGGTACTTTTCTTTTTTATTCAGCTAAAAGCTTCATAAACATAGAAAAGTCTTTCTCGTCCTCACGCGACTGGAGCAGTCCAGTCGCTTCCTGGGCACAAAGGAAGGGACTCGCCCGCACCTCTCCTTGTGCCGTCGCACTTCGTCGGGTTGCACCACAGGGGCACTTCTATTTTGATAAATCAAAATATGTCGGGCACCGCCTCACGATCTCGCCTACTGGCTCGATATCGTCCCGGCGTTCGAGTCCTCACGCCAGCCAAGCAGTTGGCTGGCTTCCTGGGCACAAAAAATCGGCCAACGCCGATTATTTGTGCCCAGGAGAGGACTCGAACCTCCATGTCTTGCGACACACGATTTTGAGTCGTGCGCGTCTACCAATTCCGCCACCCGGGCAATGATCATATTTTACCGATTTTTCAGGAATTATCAACAATTTGCATTTGTTTTCAATTCATTGTAGGCTTACCGAAATTGATCTTAAAGGAGTTCGCCCATGACCAACCCAGACAGCATTTTCGTCCGAGAAGGAAAGCTCGAGTTCAATGAAACTTACCTATCAGGTTTATCGGCCTTATACGCCGATTGCCAAGGTAATGTTCAGACAGACATAATCTCCGAAAAAGCTCGCGATTTAGTGGAAGACCCTAATTGCTGCTCGGAGTTACTCACTGAATTCGTGTTGCTTCCTTGTCAGACCGATTCGTTCCGGGTCGCATGCGAGATTTTTGCCACGGAGATCCAAATAAAAGCAAAAGGCTCGCATTCGCCGAGCTTAGAATTGGCCCGCAAAATGGCGACTGAATCGGCCAAACGCCCAGAACTGGGTAACCAAGATTGGTGGGTTGACACTATCAATAGTCGAGCAGCTTGAGCCTCAAACATAAGATTTTTGGCCGAATTCAACCCAACCTTGGTCAAGATTGGAGATTAATCCATTGATGACCATGTTCGATGCCGCTCTTCGGAGCGGCATTTCTTCTGGAACCCCGTATCATTTTGCGATATAAATATCCCATGAAACCGAAAATATTAGTGATTGTCGGACCGACCGCTTCGGGCAAGAGCAACCTGGCTGTTTTACTGGCCAAAAAATTCGGCGGAGAAGTCGTCTCGGCCGATTCCCGGCAGGTTTATCGCGGACTTAATATCGGCTCCGGCAAAGTGACCACCAAAGAAATGGCTGGCGTCACCCACCATCTCTTAAGTATCGCCAGTCCCAAACGAGTCTATTCGGTCGCCCAATACCAAGTGACCGCTACTCGCGTCATCGCCGATATTTTAAAGCGGGGAAAACGACCGATTATTTGCGGTGGTACCGGCCAATATGTGCAGAGTATTGTGGATGGCCTGTCCTTGCCCTTGACCTCACTTAAAAACAAGATTGAAATAAGATTGCTCAAACGATTAAAACAAGGAATGATCGCCGAAGTTAAAAAACTGCGAGCGGATGGCCTGTCCTGGAAGCGACTGGAATCTTTCGGTTTGGAATATCGCTACCTGGCGCGCTTTTTGCAAAATAAAATTACCCGGACGAAAATGATCGCGCAACTCTCCACCGAAATCACCCACTATGCCAAACGACAAATGACTTGGTTCAAAAAAGACCGGCGAATCATTTGGGTTACCCGACCGGCGGAAGCGGAAAAACTCGTTAAAAAGTTCTTGGATTAAACAGGAAAAACAATGTCCTCGCCCGTTGATCCGGTCGCTTTTTTGTAGTCATCAAATAAATGCCAATAAGTCACGGTCAGGCGTTCCTCCTTCTCCAAACCAAGCCTGATAATTACTTTTTCTATTTCTTCTTTACCCCCTTCTATTTCCATAAAATTACCGAAAGGAAGACGGTCCAAAGCAACCACCGCTCCGTCTAAGGCATACTCTGTCCGATATTTTTCCATCACCCATTTTTGCGTATAACCAAGCGTTTCCAGCATTTTTTCCGCCAGCATTGTATCGCTTATTTCAATTTCCAATTCCTCCCGTTCCTTATAATTTTCATCTGCTCCGACTAATTTGCGCTTGACCGTCATAATTTGTTTTTCTCCAGACCGCACGCGCAAAAAAATACCCCGTTCGCGTAAAGACTGGCTTGGTGTATCAAAACGCACCGCCCGCTGAAATGAATTATGATGCAAAAGTTCCCCGCCGGCCGTTTGAACGGCTGTTTCAATCTTTGACCAGTCAGCTAGCGCGAATTTTATTTCTATTTCAATGTTATTGTTGGCAGACATAATCTTAATTGCAAACAGGAATCAATTTACCATTTTCAATCGAATAGAACTGCGTCCTCGCCAAGGGAGCAGAATAAGTCCCCTCCTCTAATCCTCGATTGGGATTAAAGGCAATCAGCCGGCTATTTTTATAAAATTCCACCCCGTAGGCGGAGCGAAGACCGAAAGCGATCAGTTTTCCCGTCGTAGCATTGACGATAGCGTGATTTTGGCAGTCGGTGCCACAACCCCACTCCGCCACGATATATTTGCCCGCAAAATTTACCCCCCGAAGGGTCGCCGATCGGATGAAAGCCCGGTAGGCTTCCGCTTCCGGATACCCCACCAGATTCAAGTCGGCCGGACGACTAGTATAAATATCCGCCGGGCCGATGGCGTAGTCTTTAAAATTCGGGGTCAAAACACAAGCCTTGTTGGTGACCGGCTTGGCTCGAAACGGCCGATCCGGTTTGATCATAAAACCAGCCGTGGCCGTAATAACAAAAGACGCCAAAACGATCAGTAAAAAACGGGAACGCGGTTTTTTGAGAAGCTCCATTTATTTTCTATTTTTCGAAGTCCAGAGACTGTTCCACCAATTAGAGGGGCTTTCCGAGCAAATTACCTGACCAATGCGTTTGGCCACAGCGGTTTTCAATCTGGATAATTGCGCATTGCCAGTCTTTTTTTCTTTACTTTTTCCTCGCAACCAGAGGGCTGCTTCTTTATTCCCTTGCCATTCATATTCGCGCAACAAAAGGACCTGATCAAGTAAGTCAGCGTCTTTGGCTAAAATTGCTTCGATTGAAGTTCGCTCTTCATATTCATCCACCAATTCTTTCAAGTCCGGGTAAGGCAAACTGCCCAATTGTTCTTTCTGGATTTCTTCATCATGGATACAAACATACCGTTTATGAACCCAATTATGATCATTGGATCGGGCTTCGCCCATGTCATGTAGAATACCCATCATTACTGTTTTGTACGGATCGGCCCCGGATTCTTTCGCCAAAAACCAGGCAATAACCGCCACGCGATAGGAATGGGAGGAAATACTATCCGACAGGTCGTCAGTTAAAAGCACCTGGCGATGAGCACGAATCAACTTACGCATCGTGCCGACTTCGTACAAAAAATTAGCAATTTTCCGGTCTTGGCTTTTTTTGTTTTTTTTCGGCATATCTGCGGGTCCAGCTGGACTCGAACCAGCAACTTTCGATTTGGAGTCGAAAATTTTACCATTGAAACTATGGACCCGTGTTTTTAATAAATTCTTCCGCAATTGCCATCAATTTTCTCTTCATCGAAGAATCATAATAATTTATACAAACACACCCCGGATACCCCTCCCTGCGATTTACTCCTGTGTGTAGTTTGTTATGAGGTCTCATAAACTGACCCCTTGGAATTCTAGCTGTTTTTGACCAAAAATTCAACTGTTTTTCCTTGTCATGATAATCATGCAAGTGGACACAAACACGGAACTTACTTTCGTCGATTTCAAACCCCCGCCTAAACCATCTTAAAAAAGTAGCAATCATAGCAGGGTCAGAATTGGTAAAACTCAGGGTACTTCGCAATCCCTTACCACCCTCGCAAGCATAAAGCAAAGAACAAGCAAACTGAGCTAGTTTCCTGTCTATTTTTATATTATTTAGCAACGAGCGGGCATATTCCCTCGCCACGATATTTTTTTGTCTAGTAATCTCATGGTGAGCTTTAATCGACATCTCTTGCCCTTTGGTTAATTTTGATCGAATAATCTCCTGAGCTTTTTTAGACAAGTTAGCATCTCTCACCCACAAAGATGCCGAACTTTTGGCTACTCCGAGCTCGGCTCGAATTTCTCCCAAAGAGTATCCTTTTTGCCGTAATTTTATTGCCTGTCTTTTGGCTTCCAGTTTCATACCCTGTTATATTGTTATATAACATATATTCTAACATTTCCTATCCACAAAAAAGAGGGCAAAAGCCCTCTTTTTTGTGGATAACTTATTTTTTGACCTCCTTATGAGCTGTCTGTTTCCTACAATATTTGCAGAATTTCTTCAATTCAATCTTGCGTTCAACCAGTTTCTTATTTTTTCGGCTCCAGTAATTGATGCGTTTGCAGTCTTTACAGGCCAATTTGATGAGTTGATCTTGTGACATGGTGGCACCATTCTAACCTATCTAGCCTAAAATATCAATGGGTCCGCTAATTGCTTAGTCGGACCCATTTTTTTGTCTTATCTTGGCTATCCAGGACCGGATCTTGGCCCGTAACCAAAGATCCCAGGTCGCGATCACCATAATCATCGCCACCACGACCAGGCCGGCCAAGAAATCAAGTTTTTCCATCTCCCTTCCTCCCCTTCTCGAACTTGCAAGATACTACAATATAAAATACGATTTGTAAAGTACAACTTAAATCGCCCGTTCCCTAAGATATTGATAAATCCCCGGATCTTCCAAGCCTAGCGTCCAGGCCGAAAAACCGTGCAGATTATACAGCGAGGCCAAATCCACTTTTCGGCTGAAACTTTTGGCGTTTTCGTACCACGCCCGGTATTTTTTCCGGCTATTAAAATAATCCACAAACGGCACCTGTAATTCCGGATCCCAGCCCCATTTCACCGCCTGATTACCGTTCGTTAATTCGGCAATTCGCCCGTAGCCCCCGATATCCACCACTTTGCCGGTCTTTTGATCCCACTTCCAAAAATAAAAGGGAACGCCAAGTGACAGTTTGTGAGCCGGAACCTGACCAATCGCAAAACGAATAACCTTCTTCACCCACGGCAAACTGGCCACCGGCCCGGCCGAATCAACCTCGTCGTAAGACATGATGCTTAAAAAATCAGAGTTCTTACCAAGCTCTCGATAATCATAGGCGCCAATCACCCGATGCCAAAGATTGCGCGGATAATCGGACGGATTAAGCGAGTATTGAGCAATTACTGCCACCGAAAATTGCAAACCAGCCTCCTTGAATTTTGGATAGGCCCGCCGGGCAAAGGCCGAATATTTATCGCGATATTCGTCGGTCATTTGCTCAAAATCAAATTGCCAGCCGATAAAGTCAAATTCCTTCGCTTCGACAATCATTTGCGTGATAATTTTGTCTTGAACCGTCGGATTATCTAAAATTTGATGTAGAGTGTCCTGACTGAATTGAGAATTGACCAGCAGAGGCATTATTTTTACCCGATTAGTGCGCGCGATAATCAAAAATTCCGCCGATAAACCGCCGGTCAGTTCCCCCGTTTCATCCACGCTATACACCTGCGGGGCCACCACCTCAATATTCTTGGCGTTTTTTTGAAATGAAGCGAACGACTTTATCCCCTCGGTGTAGTAAAAGATCTTAGTGAAATTCTGGGCAAAGGAAAATAGTGGCGTACCAAGCACGAGTAAAAAGGAAAGAATAAAAATATTTCGCTGAGAAATCATCAAACATATTTTAACACAAACAAAGATATTTCGGACACAATAAGACCCTCACTCACGTAAGGGTCTTGAACGAGGTTCACTTACAAACTGAAGGTAAGCGGCTCCCAAAGGATAGCCGACGAGCATAAAGATGACCAATACCCGCAGTGTCCCCTGTGAAACTTGGTCCAGCCATTTGTTCAGACCGTCCTGGTAAAAATACAGGAGCGGATTCAGGTCACAAACGGCAAGCATCATGAGGATAGGAAGAACCGCGATGCAGATAGCAAATACCTTAATAAACTTCTTCATACGAACCTCCGCATGATCAAACGTATGGGGTGTAGAACCCTCTAACCAAATAGTACCAAAAGTGCCCCCGATTGCAAACAAAAATTAACCACAAATAAAAAGATCGGGCAGGATCCTTCCGCGACTCTCATCGTGCCAGCGTACTTAGAAACAGGATTCTCCCCCTACGGGGGCGGGTACTTTTCTTGTTTACTCGGCTAAAGCCTCGTAAACATAGAAAAGTCTTTCGAATCCTGACGCGAGCAAAGCAGTTTGCTCGCTCCCTACGCACGAGAAAAGCCGCTTTCGCGGCCTTCTCTTTTCTCGTGCGTAGGGCAGGATTCGAACCTGCGTAGCCCGAAGGCGAGGGTTTTACAGACCCTTGTATTTGACCACTCTACCACCTACGCATATTTTGTCTTGTACTCTTCCATCCAGCCCATAATGACCTGCCAGAGTTTCTTGTCATTATAGCGAATATGTATTAAACCATACCGCATTTTGCCCTCTTTGCCAAGCTGGTAATCTTGCCTTACATATGGTTTGGTAAACTGTTTGGCGGGTATTTTAGTAACATTGCTCCAGTATTTTATAAGTGCGACGGGGTGCTGATTAGAGTAGCAATACATATAAACCCGGAGTCGGTCTTCTCGGATACCACAAATTTTTCGTAAAAAATTCAGGAAGGCCTTAATCATTTCCGTATCGCTATTGGCAAAGTCAATTGTTTCTCCTGCCTTATAACCTTCACCCCAATACAAGATGACCCCCAACAATTTTAATTCCTCGTCTTTCGCGCACGAACATTTTTTCAGGCAAAACGATAACGGCTTATGAGAAAAAGTAGCCGCGTTTTGTTCGCTTAAATTTCTCCGTTCAATATGATGTCGACGCAAAAAATAATAAACAGCATCGATTGATACATTTAATTTTTCTCCGATTTGGCGTGCACTTAATAAATCCTTATAATAAAGGTTTTTAATCTGATCAAGTTTAGAATCTATAATCTTCGCCACGCCCTCATTATACATTAGTCAATACAAATGTTCCTGTGTATAACTTGCTTAGACAGCAAACCGCCCTTACGGGCGATTTGCTGATGGTATGCGAAGTGATTACTTCTTGCTCCCCTCTCTCGTTCTTACGGTCGAAGCTACTTTTTTGCCGCGACCGACGAGCTGTTTGATATCAATTTGGGGCAGGCCGTCTTTAATCGTCACTGATACTGCGCTTCCCTCTCCCGCCTTACGGCCAATAATATGCTCGGCCACCGGGTTTAAGAGCTTGTTTTGAATGATTCGTTTGAGCGGTCGAGCGCCGTATTCCGGACTATACCCTTCCTTAGCCAGATAAGCGAGCGCGTCCGGCGAAACTTCGAGCAAGATATTCTTTTCCACCAGTCGTTTGCGTACGATACCAAGCTGAATCTCCACGATCTCGCGAATTACTTCTTCCGACAGCGGATTGAAAATAATCACCGCATCCAGCCGATTTAGGAATTCGGGTCGGAAATGATTCTTGAGCGACTCCATAATCTTGTCTTTGACATCACCAAACGCGGATACCGCGCCGCCATGGCGGAAGCCGATCTTTTGGAATTTGGTAATATACTCGCTACCCAAATTCGAGGTCAGAATGATAATCGTGTTTTTGAAATTTACTACTCGTCCTTTCGAATCGGTCAAACGACCGTTATCAAGCACCTGCAGTAAAATATTGAACACTTCCGGATGAGCTTTTTCCACCTCGTCGAAAAGCAACACCGAGTACGGCCGGTGACGAACGGTTTCGGTTAGCGAACCGCCTTCTTCATAACCGACATAGCCGGGTGGGGAACCGATCAATTTGGACACGGAATATTTTTCCATGTATTCCGACATATCGACGCGTACCAGCGCCTTGTCATCGTTGAACATAAACTTAGCCAGCGTTTTAGCTAATTCTGTTTTGCCTACTCCAGTCGGACCCAGAAAAATAAACGAGCCGATCGGCCGGTCGGGATCGCTGATGCCGGCGCGTGACCGTTTGACCGCCTCAGCAATTTCTTTAATCGCCTCATCCTGTCCGCGCACCCGCTTGGCCAATTCCTCTTTCATCCGCCCGAGTTTTTCCGCTTCTTCTTCGAGCATTTTCATCACCGGAATGCCGGTCCAGCGCGACACTACTTTGGCAATCTCTTCGGCGGTCACTTCTTCTTTTAAGATCTGGCGAGTCATTTGCAATTTTTTCAGTCGCGCATCGCGTTGAGCTAATTGCTTTTCGAAATCAGGCAAAAGGCCATAGCGAATCTCAGCCGCCTTAGCCAAATCCACCCGTAGTTCGGCCTGGTTGGCTTCCAAGCGCAGGGATTCGATCTTCTCTTTGATTTCCCGGATTTCGGCGATTGTTTGCTTTTCGTTCTTCCAGCGCAATTCCAACTCCCCCGTTTTTTCCCGCAAGTCACCAATCTCTTTATCAATCTTTTTGATGCGCGCTTTAGCGTCCTTGCCGGCCACCGTTTCCGCCTCTTTTTTGAGCGCCTCCCGTTCCACTTCGAGCGTCATTATTTTGCGATGGGCTTCTTCCAACTCCGCCGGTTTGTTCTCCAATTCGAGGCGCAAGGCCGACGCCGCTTCGTCGATCAGGTCTATCGCCTTATCGGGCAGGAAACGGTCGGTAATATAGCGAGCCGACAAATTGACCGCCGAAACAATCGCGTCGTCGGTAATGCGCACCCCATGATGGATCTCGTAGCGATCCTTAATGCCACGCAGAATCGTCGTCGCATCTTCGATCGTCGGCTCTTCCACCAAGACTGGTTGAAAACGCCGGGTCAGCGCTTGATCTTTTTCGATGTATTTCTGATATTCCTTTAGTGTCGTAGCCCCGATGGCTCGCAGTTCTCCGCGCGCCAAAGCCGGCTTCAGCATATTGGAAGCATCAATGGCTCCTTCTGCCGCTCCCGCTCCCACAATGGTATGAATCTCGTCGATGAATAAAATAATCTTGCCGTTTGATTTTTCGATCTCTTTGATGATATTTTTCAGACGCTCTTCAAACTCACCGCGATATTTCGTCCCAGCCAGCAAGAGTCCCAAATCCAACGAAACGACTTCCTTATCGCGTAACGATTCCGGCACATCGCCCTTGGCAATCCGAACCGCCAAGCCTTCCGCAATCGCCGTCTTGCCGGTACCCGGCTCGCCAATCAAAATCGGATTATTCTTGGTTCGACGCGAGAGAATCTGCATCACTCGGCGAATCTCGTTTTCCCGGCCGATGACCGGATCGAGCTTGTCTTTCTGTGCCAGCTCAGTCAAATTTTTCGTGAATTTGTCGATTGCCTTATTCTTTTTACTATGATCGACGATGTCCGTCTTGTTGGCGCGAATCTCCTCGACAACATGCGTCACCCCGTCGCGCGTAATACGAAAGCGAGATAGTATTTCGAGCGCCGGCGACGGCACATCAAGTAAAGCCAGCAAGAGATGTTCCGTTGAAACAAATTCGTCGTGCATAGTTCCGGCAATTTTGGCCGAAGTGTCGAATATGCCGACCAGCTCGGGAGTCAGATAGATCTGATACGAGGGCGCCGACACATTGCCACTTTCCGGTCCATCAAGCGAATCAAGCAAGAAATCGGTAAGCATAATGGAATCAACTTCGAGCTTATCGAAAATCGTCAACACCATGCTATCGTCCTGCAACAAGAGCGCCGCCAAAAGATGCAGGGGGTTGACCTGGTTTTGTCCGCGCTCAATAGCCAACTCGTGAGACTTGCGGATGGCTTCTTTGGCTTTAGAGGTGAAGTGTTGGAAGGGAGGCATAATTTCAATTACAAATTACAAATTACGAATGACAAATTAAATACAAACCCGATACTAACATGAAAACAAGGGCTAGATTACTGCTTATTGTCCTATCATATAACTATTTTTGTTATATGTCAATACGGTCTAGGCCATAAATATGGCTCAATACGAACGTATTTTAAGCTTTGATCTCGGCCGGAGTAATTCCGCTTTGTTTCAATTTGGCGTCTACCGCCTTCCAGTCGATGACATGATAAAAGGCTTCGATGTATTCCGCCCGACGGTTTTGATATTTCAGGTAATAGGCATGTTCCCACAGATCGAGAACGAGCAGAGCAACCTTCTTTTCTTCGGGTAAGTTCTGATTGGCGGTATTTTCAATGCTTAATTTCCCGTCAACATCGATCAAAAGCCAAGTCCAACCGGAACCAAAGAGAGCTAATGCTCGTTCGGAGAATTTTTTCTTAAAATCATCATATGAACCGAACTGGTCTTCCAGAGCCACCCCAATCGTCGTCCCGTCGGGCTTGTTATCAGGCTTCGCCGGCTTACCTAAAATCTCCCAGAAAAACGAGTGATTTAGATACCCTCCCCCGTTGTTTACGATTGTCGGTCTAATCTCAACTGGAATATCCTTATCCGCCCGCCGGATGAGCGCGATTAAATCTTTTTCTGCCAGATCCGGATGACCCTCGAGCGCGGCGTTTAATTTATCGGCGTAAGTCTGATGATGTTTAAGCTGATGGACCTTCATCGTCGCTTCGTCGAAATACGGCTCCAGATCGGTATATTTATATGGCAAGTTTGGGATTTCGTACATTTTATTCAGTGATGAGTGATGAATTTTATTTTAATCCATCACTTGTCATTTGTCATTTGTCATTCATCATTTAAGCTATTAAAGATTAATCTTTCGATTCTTCTGTAAAATCTCTTTTATCACCCTTACCGTATAATCCACATCTGCTTTAGACGCCCCCCGATCAAGAGAAAAGCGAACTGTTCGATCGGCATAGTCGCGGTTCTTCCCTAGCGACATTATAACATGGGCGTCATCTTTGTGGTGAGTCGAACAGGCGCTCCCGGTCGAAGCGGCGATACCCTGAGCATCGAGCCAGAGCACGGCCAATTCCCCCGGCACGCCGGGAAAAGTCACATTAATATTGTTGGGCAGGCGTTCCGCCAGATGGCCATTGATGACTACTCCGGAAATTTTCCGTAATTCAGCAATAAAATAGTCACGCACGGCTTCAAGATCAGTACTTTCTTTTTCGGCCCCAGCCGCCGCAATTTTAAGCGCCGTAGCGAACCCGACGATACCGGCCACATTTTCCGTTCCAGACCGAAGCCCGCGTTCCTGTCCACCTCCAACAATAATCGGTTCAATAAAAGTATTGCGCCGAACAAACAGACAACCGACGCCTTTCGGTCCGTATATTTTTGAACCGTTTAAGGTCAGCAAATCCACCCCCAGCTGTTCTACTCCAAGCGGTAGAAAGCGAGGAGCCTGACAGGCATCGGTATGAAAATACGGCAAGCGCTCCCCTTGGATGTCATTACGAGAAGGCGTACCCGCCGACGAAGCAATCTCGAGATTGCTTCGGGAGTACCCTCGCAATGACGCCGAACTCCGCCAATGTCGTAAAAATTTCGCAATCTCTCTAATCGGTTGAATCGTGCCAATCTCATTGTTGGCGTACATCACTGAAACCAAAGCTGTATCCGGACGAAGCTTTTTTTCCAATTCATCCAACTTAACGATACCTTGGTCGTCAACTGTCAAATAGTCTATCCTCCAACCTTCTCGTTCCAACTGCGCGCAAGATTCCAACACCGCCCGATGTTCAATCGCTGACACGATGATATGCCCCGGCTGTTTAATTTTATTTTTCGCCAAAAGTCCGCGCGCCACGCCCAAAATTGCCAAATTGTCGCTTTCCGTACCACTCCCGGTAAAGATAATCTCATCGGCATGAGCGCCCAAGATCTGGGCGACCCCTTCCCGCGCTTCCGCCATCGCCTTTTGCGCCGCCACGCCCTCTTGGTGCAAACTGGATGGGTTACCAAAATCCCCCGTCAAAAACGGCTCCATGGCCTTCACTGCCCGCAAATCTACCGGGGTTGTTGCGGCGGTATCTAGATATATTCTCTTTTTCTTAAAACCCAACATGCCTGTATTTTGACATAAATTAGCACAGGTTTCTAGTGTCTGCCGAGTTGTCCAACTACCACTTTCGGATTATACTTGTAATCAATTGATTAGCTAATTTTTTCCATGCCTATCGACACTCTTTTAGTTTATATCCTGATCGCCGGCGTGGTTTTTCTGACCGCGGAAGCTTTTCGTTTGAATTCCCGTTTGAAAAAAGTCTTGCTGGGCAAAACCGGCAGTGATTTGGAAGAATCAATCAATACCCTAATGAAGGGAATGGAAAATCTGGACGGCCGAGCCACCGAGATTGAGAACTACATCATCAAAATGGAGGAACGACTGAAACAGAGTATCCAGCATGTCCGGGTCGTTCGCTTCAATCCCTTTCCCGATCAGGGCGGCAATCAGAGCTTTGCTATTTGTTTTCTTGACGAACAGGGCAATGGTGCCGTGATATCGAGTCTTTACTCACGCGATAAGGTAAGCGTGTACGCCAAACCAATCATCAAATACGCTTCCGAGTTCGAGCTTTCCGGCGAAGAAAAACAAGCAATCGACAAAGTAAGATAATTGTTGTAAACTTGTCAAGTATCGCTTGGCCACTGTTTTTTGTGTCATTCCCGCGCAGGCGGGAATCTAGTGTACTAGTTTCGTAAAGTGGTAATACTCCTGGATTCCGGGTCAAGCCCGGAATGACAATGCCGAAACATTCGTAGCCATTCGTAGATTAGTATCATTCGTAGATTGGTATGACTGAAAACACTAAAAAAACCACCCAAAACCAACCTCGTCCCCCGGTGATCGCCATCATGGGGCATATTGACCATGGCAAATCCACCCTTCTGGATTACATCCGCAAGGCCAATGTTGTGGCTGGCGAAGCGGGCGGCATCACCCAGCACATCAGTGCCTACGAAGTTGTTCATAAAACCGAAGCTGGCAAGGAACAGAAAATCACTTTTCTAGACACGCCGGGACATGCCGCTTTTTCCGCCGTCCGTGAACGAGGCGCGCAAATTGCCGATATCGCCGTTTTAATCGTTTCGGCCGAAGAAGGCGTGAAGGAACAGACGATTGAAGCCTATCGTTCGATCGAACAAGCAAAAACGCCCTTTATCGTAGCAATCAACAAGATCGACCGTCCAAACGCCAATATTGAACGAACCAAGCAACAGTTGGCAGAAGTCGGTATTTTAGTGGAAGGCTACGGCGGAGCAGTCCCCTTCGTCCCCATTTCGGCCAAATCCGGCGAGGGCGTAAAAGACCTGCTCGATATGATGCTTCTCGTGGCCGAAGTCGAGGAACTGACGGGCGATCTATCCGCCCCGGCCGAAGGCTTCGTCCTCGAAGCCAACCTCGACCCACAGATCGGTATGACCGCCACCCTCATCATCAAGAACGGTGTTTTGCACACTGGCGACCTGGTGGCCGTCGGCACGACTTACGCTAAAATTAAAAAATTGGAAAATTTTCTCGGCCAAAAGACGAACGAAGCCGCTTTTTCTTCTCCGGTTCGCGTTTACGGATTTTCCACTATTCCGCCCGTCGGATTTTGCTTTAAGGCCTTTCCCGACAAAAAAGAGCTGGACAGCTACTTGGCCCTTCCGGACACCAAGAGTGCCTGTTCATTTTTACCTTCCGGCAATGCCAATCAAAATACCGGTCCGACCGTTATCCCCCTGATCGTCAAGGCTGATGTCTTCGGCTCGCTTGAAGCAGTGCTCAAGGAGATAGTTAAGTTGGGAACTGACAAGGTCGGACTGAATATCGTTCAGACCGGGGTCGGTACAATTTCCGAAAATGACGCCAAGGCGGCCAGCTCTTCTCCTAATTCGATCGTTTTGGGCTTTCATGTGAAGACCGACCGTTCGGCTGCCGACCTGGGAGAGAAATTCGGTTTCAAGATTATGACTTTTGATATCATTTACAAGCTGTCCGAATGGCTGACCGAGGAAATCGCCACTCGCACGCCGAAAGAAAGGATTGAGGAAATCACCGGCCGAGCCAAAGTACTGAAATTATTCGCCCAAAACCGCGATAAACAAATTATCGGCGCGCAGGTCATAACCGGGGTTATTAAGAAGGGCGAGGAGGTCCGCATTATCCGGCGCGATTCGGAAGTCGGTCGCGGAAAAGCCCTCGATCTGCAAGAACAGAAAATTAAAATGAGCCAAGTCAGCGAAGGC
>JAPLZN010000158.1 GCA_026395035.1 Candidatus Vogelbacteria bacterium
ACTTTTCACTTTTCATTATTCACTTTTTCTTCCCCCTTGTCAGTTTTCGGTGCAAGGCGTAAGCTTTAGTCATGACCGAACAACCGATCAAAGTATATCTTCCCGCCCCTCGCCCGCCTGTTCACGGGACAGCTAAACACTGGGGCTATTTGATTACCGGCATTATTTTAGGGTTAGTCGCCGGCTATGTTCTATTTGAAAATCCAACAGTGTTAGCGCCGATTAGCGATCCGCGGCCGGTTTCACTTAACTTCAAAAAGGCCGTGGTGGAAAAAGCTCCGACCGCCAAAACGATTACGGTCACGGATCAAATGCCGGGCGACGAAGCCACGATCAGTCAGATTACATTAACAACTCCAGGCTGGGTCACTATCCACGATTCTTTAAGCGGTTTACCGGGTCGGGTTCTTGGCGCTTATTATCTTCCCGCCGGAGAATACAAAAACCAAAAAGTTCCGCTTCTCAGGGGAATGATCGACGGGGAGAAGTATTTGGTCGTTGTTCATAATGATGATGGTGATCAGACCTTCAATCTTCGTCTCGATTTGCCTCGAACGGGCGCTGATGGAAAAGTAGAGATGGCCCCGTTTAGCGTTAGCGTGCCCAGTCGCATCGGCGATTAATTCTCGAAGTATCCGTCCGAAACCCCGTTAGAGAAAGGCTGCCCCAAAGTGGCCGAAGCCGTCCCGCTCTGGTGGGAGGGCGTTCTCTAACGGGGTTGATTTATCGGAAAATTTAGAGTATAATGTTGGAGATTAAACTCTCGGCCTCAACGATTTTTCGTCGTTTTCGGGGGGTCTTTAATTCAACCAATGTTTGCGCTAAAATAATCAGTCAATGGAGGACGAAGAAAATAAAATCGAGGTGGACGAAGATCTTTCCTTCGACAGCGGAGAAGATTTTACTGATGCCGGTAAGGCCGGCGAATTGGCGGCTAAAATCGTCAAGTTGAAAAGTGAACTCAAAACCTGCAAGTCGGAGAAGGGTGAGTATTTAGCGGGCTGGCAACGAGCGAAGGCCGATTATTTGAACCTTAAAAAGGAAGAGGAAGCGAAGCGGGGCGAGGTAAGCAAATACGCCAAAGCCGATGTTTTAAATGATTTGATTCGCTTGGCCGATAGTTTTGCTATGGCCTTTGCCGACAAAGAAGCGTGGGAGAGTGTCCCGGCTAATTGGCGACAGGGCGTAGAGTATATTCACAATCAGTTGCTAGTTGTTTTCCGCGATCATGGCTTGGAGGAACTGGATCCGCAAGGAGAAATGTTTGATCCGGCGCGGGATGAAAGTGTGGGAACAGTGCCGGCTGAACGGGAGGAAGATGACGGGCGCGTGCTGGAAGTAATCAAGAAGGGCTACCGCTTAGACGGAAAGATTATCCGACCAGCACAAGTCCGAGTGGGAGAATACAAAAAACAGTAGTAAGTAGTAAGAAATAAGTAGTAAGAAAATTAAATTCGCATTAACTTACAACTTACTACCTACTGCTTACCACTTTTTCTAGGATAGGAAATAAATCAAATAAAAGCAGAAGTAAAATTAGTAAACTATTATTATCTTAATAATCTAATAAAGTTATGGCGAAAATTCTAGGCATTGATTTGGGTACGACCAATTCCGCGATGGCGGTGGTAGAAGGCGGTGAACCGAAAATCATTGAGAACAGCGAGGGCAATCGCACCACTCCTTCCATTGTCGCCATTTCCAAGGCGGGCGAACGCTTGGCTGGTCTCTTGGCCAAACGGCAGGCGATCACCAATCCGCGCAGTACCATCTACGGTATTAAACGGTTGATGGGGCATACTTTTAACGATCCGAATGTTCAAAAAGACAAGGCGGCGGTGCCGTTTGGCATTGAGGCGGCCGATGACGGTGGAGTAAAAGTGAAGATGGGCGACAAGACTTATCGACCGGAAGAAGTTTCGGCGATGATCCTGTCCAAGTTGAAGCACGATGCCGAAGCCAAGCTGGGCGAAAAAATTGAAGAGGCGGTGATTACTGTTCCGGCCTATTTTGACGACTCGCAACGCAAGGCCACGAAAGACGCGGGCGAAATTGCCGGCTTCAAGGTGCGTCGAATTATCAACGAACCGACTGCTGCCGCGCTGGCCTACGGGTTCAATAAAAAGAAAGACGAAAAAATCGCCGTCTACGATTTCGGTGGCGGAACTTTTGATATTTCCGTGCTGGAAATTACCGGTGCCGAGGGCGACCAGTCCATTGAAGTCAAGTCTACCGACGGTGACTCGCATATGGGCGGGGAAGATATTGATCAGGACATCATTCACTTCATCGGTCAGCAGTTTATGAAAGAAAACGGAATTGATATCACTAAAGACGAATTGGCCCTCCAACGACTGAAAGAAGCGGCGGAAAAAGCCAAACACGAATTGTCTACCGTGATGGAGACGGAAATCAACATTCCGTTCATTACCTCCAATCAAGACGGACCGAAGCACCTGCTGCTGAAATTCACGCGCGCCGAATTGGAAACCTTGGCGAACAAGTATATTGAGCGCTCCATTGAGATTACCAAGCGCGCGATGGAGGCGTCCGGTTTCCAGAACAGCGATATCAACGAAGTGATTTTAGTCGGCGGTCAGACCCGCATGCCGGCAATTATTGATGCCGTGCGTCAGTTCTTCGGCAAAGAGCCGAATCGCTCCATCAATCCGGATGAAGTGGTGGCGGTGGGTGCGGCAATTCAGGGTGGAATTTTCCAGGGCGATGTAAAAGATGTTTTGCTCTTGGATGTTACGCCGTTGTCGCTCGGGATTGAAACGATGGGTGGTATCGCGACCAAATTGATTGAGAAAAATACCACGATTCCGACCACGCGGTCGCAAGTATTTTCCACTGCCGCTGATAATCAAACCTCGGTGGAAATTGTCATTGTGCAAGGCGAACGCGAAATGGCCGCGGACAACAAGACACTTGGCCGGTTCATTTTGGATGGCATTCCACCGTCTCCGCGCGGTCTTCCGCAGGTTGAAGTTTCGTTTGACCTGGATGCCAACGGCATTCTGTCGGTCAAAGCCAAAGACAAGACTTCGGGCAAGGAGCAGTCCATCCGGATTGAAGCCAAGACCAGCTTGTCCAAAGAGGATATTGAACGGATGAAAAAAGACGCTGAACTGCACGCCGAGGAAGACAAGAAAAAGAAAGACGCGGCCGAGACGCGCATTGGCGCCGACCAATTGATTTACTCGGCCGAAAAAGCACTCAAAGATGCCGAAGGCAAAATTGGCGATGATATCAAAACGGCGGTGCAAGGAAAAATTGACGAGCTGAAAAAAGTGAAAGACGGCGCCGATGGCGAAGCGATTAAAAGTGCCTCCTCGGCCCTCTCGACCGAGATGATGAAGATTGGCGAAGCAATGGCTAAGACACAGCCAAGCACGACTGAACCAAAAACTGATAGTGACAATAATCCGCCTGAAGAGAATGTTCGTGATGCAGAGACTAAATAATTACTGATTACGAATTACGGATTACGGATTGAAAATGCAAAGCATTAAAAATCTGATTATCATTCG
>JAPLZN010000029.1 GCA_026395035.1 Candidatus Vogelbacteria bacterium
TCGTGGGTTGTGACCACCTAGTGGGCAATAAGGGGTCGCGAGATTTGGTTTTGGAAAATTTGCCGGCCATCAAGGATTCGGTCAATGTTTTTATTGTTCTTGAGGATGAGTTAGACGAAAAAACTCTGAAAGAAATTCGCCGGAACACGGAAAAAGACTTGAGTTTTGACAAAAAGATCGGAGAGGAAAGGAAATTCAATGTTTTTGCCCTAACTGATGCGCTAGGGGAGAGGAATCGGAAGAAACTCTGGCTGCTCTATCGGGAGGCACTGCGAATGGATCTGGCCGTGGAAGATATTTACTGGCGGTTATGGTGGATGGTCAAAAACTTGTTATTTTTCAAAAAAGCCAAGGATCCGGCGAAGTCGGAGCTGAAAGGATTTGCCCGGTCTAAGATCCAAAATTACGCTAAAAATTATCCGCCGGAAGAACTCGAACGATTATCAAGGGATTTAGTTGAAATTTTTTTTGCGGCTCGGCGTGGGGAAGGGGAAATGGAAACGGGGCTGGAGCGGTGGATTTTTGAGATATAAGGAAAAGAAGGCCGGAGACCGATATTACTCGGTTTCCGGCTTAAATTTACATATACTGACCCATTTCCCTTGCCCACTGTTCGTCCGCCTTCTCCTCGGCGGAAAGCTCAGGCTCGGCCCTGACTTCGTCTCCGTGTTGGGTGAAGTCGTCCGGGTGATTCTTCCCCCGGGTGGGGTTGGACTGGCATTTTGGTTGTGGCGTAATCTGGGTTGGCGGGTCACCCGTTGCCCCGTTTGGAGAATGTGCTCCGGACAGGTCAGACCAGCGAAGATTTGGCATAAAACACCTCCCTAAAAATAGTGCTGCTTCGGATTAGTTATAGCAGATGAAGACTTTTAGTCAAAGGGGCCACAGTTCGCTTCGTTCACTAGTTTCGCGGGCTTGCGCCGTTCGATTTCCTCACGGAAGTGCCACAGGTGGGAATCTTCCGCGACTAAAAATTTTTCGTCAAAAATTTTTGTCGTGTCCCCACGCATACTTTTCGACTGAAAAGTTGCGCGGGCCCGCCTCCCTCGCCTTCGCTCAGTCTGGCCCTTATTGCTTCGTGTTCTCGCAATAAGCAACTCGCGACTCGGCCTGCTGGCCTCGTAACGCTCCGTTTTCCGATTCCTGACGCGAAGTGTGCAGGCACTTCACTCCGAAGGCACATATAATAAAATCCGCTTTAAAGCAGATTTTATTATATGTGCCTTCGACAGGAACCTTTCCTTACAGGAACAGTACAGGTTTCCCATTTTTTCAGATGACTACATCTTCAAAAATATGGGAGAACCTTTCCGATTCCTGCACGCAAGGCAGCAGTGCCTTGCTCTCAGGCACAAATAAAGATGAACGGCTTAAAGCCGTTCATCTTTATTTGTGCCTTCGACAGGAATCGGACCTGTATCTCCAGCTTCGGAGGCCGGTGTTCTATCCATTAGACTACGAAGGCTTGGATAAACGGCCTTATGATAGCATTTTCTCTCGAAAAAGCTAGACATTTCGGCCCCTTTTATATATGATTTCCTTGTTCTTTTGCCCTGTTAGCTCAGCTGGTAGAGCAGCTCCCTTTTAAGGAGACGGTCGGGGGTTCGATTCCCTCACAGGGCACAAAACAAACGAGCCAAATGCGGAAGCATTTGGCGATTATTGTTTTGTCGCCCGGTGAGGGAAGCGAACGGCGGAGCGTGCGTAGCCTGGCGCAGTAGCGCCAGTGCGCGAGCCGGTGCCCAACCCGAGGAGCGCGACGGCGCGACGAGAGGTGCGGAAGATTCCCTCACAGAATTTGAGCGACGACGAAGATTTAGTCGCGGAAGATTCCCTCACAGGGCATCATTGCCCGTCCAGCGTTTCCATAGCCAATCCGGCCTCTAATTTGTTATAGTAATAGCAAATTAGCCAAACCAAATAATCTTTATGGTCAGAGATTCGCAGGGTATTAAGGAGGGGTATGGTAGCCAACGGCCGCTAGTCTATGTTTTCTCTCTCTCGGTGTTGTTCTTTTCGTTTTTTGACAGCGTCATGAGTTACCTGATGCCGCTTTTGATCGAGGAGCACGGCTTTTCCAAGAGTATGATTGGTTTGATTATCGGGTCATCATCTATTGCCACCCTCTCTCTTTTTCTTTTTGCCGTCGCGGTTTGGGGGATCTATTATGATCTGTTGGGTTTTGGGGTGTTTAATTTTGTTGGACGGTATACTAAAAAAGAGGATCATGCCTCCAACTTTGGGATCATTCAGATTTTTCGGGCCGTCGGCGGTATTTTAGCCCCGCTGGTAGTCGGATTGACTATTACTTCCGATAAAATAGATTGGAAATCTTTCACGGTCGGCTATGTCTTTCTGAGTATCGGTTTTGCTTTTTTCTTAATCCTGCTTTTTATGATTCGTCGGCGTCGACGCCTGGTGGCCATCGAGGGAGAAACTGTTCGCCGGAAAAAGAATCTCTTTATCGAGCTACATTTATGGGAAAAGATCGGTCGACAGATGCTTCCTGTCTTGGTTCTCACTTTTTATCTATTTTTTATTGAAGCTTTCTTTTGGACCCTGGCTCCGCTTTACGCCGAATCAAGCGGGCTGGAACAATTTGGTGGCCTATTCTTGACGGCCTTCTCTCTTCCGGCGCTATTGGTGGGCTGGTTTGTTGGCGGGTTGACGAAACATTTTGGTAAAAAACGGATTGCCTATGCTTAGTATGCTGATCGGGACACTGATTCTCTCGTCGTTTCAGTTCTTGCCGGACCC
>JAPLZN010000045.1 GCA_026395035.1 Candidatus Vogelbacteria bacterium
AGTTCTTTCTGATTACTTTTAACTTTTAACTCTTCACTTTTAACTATTCTATAGTATTCCAACCCGCATTCCCCTACCGCTACCACTTTCTTATCTTTCGCCAACTCAGCTAACTCGTTCCAAGAGTCGTCATCTATCGCACCCGCCTCCGCCCCAGGCTTCGGCGTGGGAATCTCCGTTGGATGGAACCCCACCGTCGCCCAAACGCCTTCCGGTTTAGAATTCGCAATCTCCACCGCCTTTTTTGAGCTGGCTAAATCGGCACCCACCGTAATCGTCCAGCAATCCCCCGCCAAAGTGCGCCCCAAAACCTCCGGCCAATCTTGGTCAAAATCGGACAGATTCAGATGAGAATGAATATCAAATAGTTTTGGAACCATGTGTTTTGTATTTGTCATTCCCGACTCATGTCCCCGTCTTCACGGGGATAACCTCCGGCGGGAATGACACAGAAGATTAAATTTCCATCAGAATGACGCTCGCTATTCCCAAGACAATTCCAAGTTTATTGACAAGAGATAGATTCTCCTTAAACAGGAAAACTCCGACCAAAATAACGATAATGAAGTTAAGAATGGTGAAGATGGAGATTGCCTTGGTCAGATAACCATATTTAAGAGAAACAGCCCAAGCGATGGTACTGATGGCATAAATAACAAACCCGGCCACGAGAAAGGCCGTGTGCCCGGATGCCGACATCCCCCACTTTTTGAAAAATATATCGGCTAAGGATTCAAAAGCCACCGCGGTTAGGATCAGGATAAAAAAGGTACTTTGGGCTAAAGAGCTCAACATAATTATTCTTTTCTTAAAAATAACGGAGCGGCTAATTCTTTTGTTTTTATCGCCTGCTGAATTTTTTCAGCTGTCTCGGGCATAAATGGTTCAAGGGCAACGGAAATGCGCCACAAGGAGGCGATGAGATAGGCAACATGCTTTCTAGCCTCTTCGGGCGCGGTCTTGTACAGCGAAAAGGGCTTGGTATTTTGAATATACAAATCGGCTTCCCCGATTTGCGTCCAAATAAAGTCGGCAGCTTTGCCAATTTCATAATTATCCAAATTCTCGCGATACTCGCGGAAAAACTCCTCACCAATCATTTCCGTGGCCGGTTTGAGTTCGGCCGTCGGCTCCTCCACTTCGTAGCTCTGATACATTTTGATGATCCGGCTGGTCAGGTTACCCAGTCCATTGGCCAAATTGGCATTATATGACTGCTTGAATTTCTCTAGGGTAAAATCACCGTCCTCAAACGGCGTTACCTCACGCGCCAAATAATAGCGCAGAGCTTCCGCTCCGTAATCTTCAATTACCGCCAGCGGATCCACCACATTACCAAGCGACTTGGACATTTTTTGCCCGTCCGAAGTGATAAAGCCGTGGATAATAATTCGCCCCGACGGTTCAATCCCGGCGGAAAGAAGCATCGCTTGCCACATCGCGGACTGCTGGCGCAAATTATCCTTGCCGGCCAGTTGCACCACCGGCCACCATTTCTCAAACTTTTTCTCATCCTCCGGCCAACCAATCGCGGAAATATAATTGGTCAGGGCATCAAACCAGACATACATCACTTGATCATCGTCACCCGGCACGGGGATCCCCCACGGCATTTTGCTTTTTAGACGCGAGATACTGAAATCTTGTAATCCCCCCGCCACAAAATTTTTAATCTCTTTCAAACGCCCAGCCGGCACGACAAAATTGGTATTATCATAGAGTTCCAGCAGGGCCGTCTGGTATTTGGAAAAGCGGAAGAAATAATTTTCTTCATCAATCACTTCAATTTCCAAATTCGGATGAAGCGGACATTTACCCCCAACTAGTTCCGAATCGGTTTTTTCCAGTTCGCAACCGGTGCAATATTTTATTTTGTACGCTTTTTTATAAATATCCCCCGCCGTATCACAGCGTCGCCAAAATTCTTGTGCCGCTTTGATATGGTGCTCATCGGTCGTGCGGATAAAATTAAAATTCGGATCATCAGTCGCCAGATGTAAACTATCCATGAGCGCCCGAAACCGCGCGGCATAAAAATCGGCAAATTCTTGCGGCTCCCGTCCGGCTTCCAGCGCTTTCTTCCAGATCTTCTGCCCGTGTTCATCGGTACCGATATTAAAAAATACCTCCTTCCCAATCAGGCGATTGTACCGCACCAAAATATCCGCCTGCACAAATTCCAACACATGCCCCAAATGCGCATCGGCGTTCACATACGGCAAAGTAGTGGTGAGATAAAGTTTTTCTTTCATTATCTTCAAGCTTACACCAGAAAATGACCCGAATCAACGAATAATCGGCTTTTATCCTTATTCTAAGCCATTTACCCTAAGTGTATTTACTTATTTCTATTGTTATGGTATAATAGAAAAAGGAGGTTAATACCATGTTCACATTACCCGTCTGTATTGTCTTAGGTCTAGGACTTGTGACATACCTCGTCTATTGTTGGCGCACCAAACCCAAGAAGACCTGGTGCGAAAGATGCCAAGTGCAGACCACCTC
>JAPLZN010000100.1 GCA_026395035.1 Candidatus Vogelbacteria bacterium
GCCCGTTGTTCCCCTTCTCCGTGAATATAGTGAGTCAGCAAGGAAAAAATTTTGGCCACCAATTCGCGTTTGTTAGTCTCGGCAACGAGCGTTTCCATTTCTTCCGTTCTTTCCACTCCAATCAGTCTCCAGACTTCCTTACCGCGCACCAATGATGCCCGCACGCGGGAAAATTTGGCAACCTGGAATCGCAGTTTTGATTTTAACAACCTAATCCCCTGGGCTTTGGCTACCACCAAACCCAAGTCCGGCGTCAGAAGATAGAAAATCTTGTTCGCCTCACCGGACGGTCGCTCGTCCAGCACCAACGCTTCCGTGTCGTAAATGTGGTAGGCCATTGTACTAAAAAATCGCGGATACAAATCACCAAACTCAAAAAATCTCAAACATCAAGTTACAAGCTACTTGATTAAAAGAAACTGCGGGAGGGACGAGCGCCAAGATAGCCAACCCGATCCGCGGGGCTACCGGCGCCCACATAGAGCCGGCCGTCGGCGGGGCCCCAGTACGCATACACGAGACGAGTGCCGGAATGGGTAGCGAGCCAGGTCCAGCCGTCTTCATCCAGGTGGTGGCCGGTCTCGGCAAAGTACTTTCGCTGGAAGATCAGGTAATCGGCCAGGGTGGGAGTGTTGGCAAGATAAACATCCTCGCCTTTGATGTTCAGGGTAGCCTTAAGTTCGGGACGGTCTTTGAGGTTTTGAGCGCGGTGAACGAGAACCAGGCGGGGTTGGTCCGTGTTTTGGCTTTGGGCGCCGGCAAAGGAGCCCCCCGCTTTGAAGTTGTCGCTTTCGTAGTTGCCGTTGGCCATTTTCATTTTCTCCGCTAAGTCGGGTAGGGAGAGGTGGCCGGGAATGAGGAGAAGTTCGTTGAAGCCCTGTTCCTCAATAGCTTGGGTGATTTCTGTCTGATTTCTGTCCCAGATGTCTTTGACTGTCTCCTCGAAGTCGGGAGGTAGATTGATATTGGTTTGTTGGTAGAGGGCGGTGAATTCAGTCAGTTTTTGCTCAATATCCAGGGTAATGGTTTCCGGGGTGCCAGGCTGGCCCGTCTGCGGGTCGCGGTAGGTGTAGGTGGCGGAGAGAATAGATTCTTCCCGTTTTTCTAACCCGAAGAGTTTTCGGCGGCGTTTTTCTAAGACGCTCAAAAATGGATCAGTCTCGCCACTACCTTCGGACAATAAACCTTCGGCTTGTTTCCTAATTGACTCCAGTCTTTTATCAAAGGGATCAAGCAAGGCAACTTCTTTCAATGTTAAGTGTTTTATTTTCCCCGATTGTTCCTTCAAATCAGCAACGGCCTCTTCTCCACGCATTGCCTTAATGGTATTTAAAGTAAAAATATCTTCGGGCAAACCGAGTTCTTTAGCGTCAAGCGTAAGCAAAAAACCGCGCGAAGCGAGTATTTTGGCGGCCAATATCCGATCCTCCTTGGAATATTCTTCGAAGGTCAGCGCTGTCTTGAACCGTTCGTCTAAAAATTCGGAAAACGAGCGATCAGTTTTTTGCGTCTGTTTCTCAATCTTCCAGGCGGACAGGATTGCTTCCACTGAACCTTGGGTCATCACGAATTTTTTCAGCGAGTGGACTTTGCCGGAGGCATCCAGCACTCCGGCCCGACGAGCCACCTCCCTATCGGTTTCATTAGTATAAGATTCCTGAATTTCACCCATTGCCCGGCAAAGATTCGGCAGGGTCGTGTTCAAATCGTAAAAAGACATATCCAGCGAACCGTCCCTGTTTAATAGGCGAGTTAGCATA
>JAPLZN010000062.1 GCA_026395035.1 Candidatus Vogelbacteria bacterium
GATATGCCGGTAAAAAGCCGTATCAAAACCGGCGCAGTTTTGACAATACTCTCGATATCACTGATCCGTCCGAAGTATCGGAAGTAGGTTCTTTTATGGTAGACGGATTTTTGTGTGGCGAGTGGGACCGGGTAATCACGATTTCGACTCATTTTCGTACGGCGCTCAAACAAGAACCGCTGATTCGGCAAATTTTGCCGCTGTCGGTTGAAAAGATTCAGCAGACGATACGAGAGATCGTGCCGGAACACGGGCGATATGCGAACGAAAAGACCGAGCCGAATGGCAAGCGGGACGAGGAAACCCGCCTTCGCCGGGAGCTTTGGCGTGGCGCAGTTGATTACATCTTTGAACCGTCTCCGCGCGAAGTACTCGAGGCTTTGATGCCACATTTAGTGACGATGCAGATTTACCACTTGTTTTTGGAGGCCAAGGCGTCCGAACACTCCGCCCGACGAGTGGCAATGAAGACGGCCTCGGATAATGCCAGCGAGTTATCCGACGATCTGACCCTGGCCTATAACCGCGCGCGTCAAATGGGAATTACGCGGGAGTTGGCGGAAATCACGACGACGATTATGACCTTGGAATAATTACAAATTAAAAATTAGAAATTAAAAATTATTATGGAAAAGCGCACAGGTAAAATCATTCAGGTCATCGGTCCCGTGGTGGACGTGGAATTTGGCGAGGAAGGGGGGATGCCCGCCATCAACAACGCGCTGGAAATAAAAACCGAACACGGGAAATTGGTGCTGGAAGTGGCCAAACACTTGGAGCCGGGCAAACTGCGCGCGATTTCTTTGGGAACGACGGATGGTTTAGCGCGCGGAACGGAAGTGGTGGATACTGGCGCGCCATTATCAGTACCGGTCGGTCCGGAGGTGTTGGGCAAGATTTTTAATTGTCTGGGTGAAACGCTCGATAAAAAAGATGTCGGCGTAAAATTTACCAAACGCTGGCCGATTCATCGGCCGGCCCCCCGCTTGGAGGATCAGGCGACGGCCGTCGAGGTATTCGTGACCGGAATTAAAGTCATCGATCTTCTGGCTCCGTTCATCAAGGGCGGTAAAATCGGTCTCTTTGGTGGAGCTGGTGTGGGTAAAACCGTGCTCTTGCAAGAATTAATTCGCAATGTGGCCGAAGAATCCGGCGGTTATTCGGTCTTTGCCGGCGTCGGCGAACGATCGCGCGAAGGCAACGATCTTTACCATGAAATGATTGAATCGGGTGTGATTGATAAAACCGCGCTGGTGTTCGGGCAAATGAACGAAGTGCCGGGCGTGCGTTTGCGCGTAGCCTTGTCGGCCTTGACGATGGCCGAATATTTTCGTGATGAAGAACACAAAGATACCCTGCTTTTCATTGATAATATTTTCCGTTTCTCCCAGGCCGGTTCGGAAGTTTCCACTTTGCTCGGTCGCGTGCCGTCGGCGGTGGGTTATCAGCCGACGCTGGCCGGCGAAATGGGCGCGCTTCAGGAACGGATTACTTCCACCAAAGATGGTTCGGTGACTTCAGTGCAAGCGATTTATGTGCCGGCCGACGACATTACCGACCCGGCGCCGGCGGCGACTTTCGCGCACTTGGATTCCACCATTGTGCTGTCCCGCGCCATTTCGGAAAT
>JAPLZN010000015.1 GCA_026395035.1 Candidatus Vogelbacteria bacterium
GGAAGAACCGCCCCGGCATGTCATTTTTATCTTGGCGACGACCGAAGCGCACAAATTACCGGACACGATTATTTCGCGCTGTCAGACTTTTGTGTTTAAAAAGCCGGGCGTGGAGATTTTAAAAAAATATGTTTTACAAACGGCGAAAAAAGAAGGTTTCGTCATCGATGAACCGTCGGCCAATCTGGTTGCCATGTTGGGCGAAGGATCATTCCGGGATACGCTGGGTATTTTACAGAAAGTAATCGGACTTTCGGCCGACAAACGGGTGAGTCGGGAAGAGATTGAAGCGATTACCGGCGCGCCGAAAGAACAACATGTTTACGATCTTTTGGCGGCGCTCTTGGCGAAAAAGAGCGATTTGGCTCTCAATGTCATCCAAAAACTCTGTGGCGAAGGGCGTGATCCGCGAGTTTTTATCAAAATGGCCCTGGTGACCATTCGCCAGGCGATGATTTTGCGCTATGCGCCAGAACAGGCGGCCAATATCAAAAGTGAAACGGGCGATAGCGGTTTTTTGCGCCTTGAAGAAGCGGCCCGACATGAAAACGGGGATCGGCTACCGGCGATCTTGAAAGAATTTTTATCCGTGTACGATGAAATGGATCAGGCCTATTTGCCGCAGTTGCCACTAGAGATTGCGACAGTGAAAATCTGCCTGCAGTAGTTCCTCCCTTATGCACAGTTTTTGTTTTTGCCTAAAAATTTTGGTGCTATAATTATTCTGTTACCAGCTAATAAAAAAATTATGTCCAAAGGTACCGGAATGAGAAAGGAAAAGAAAAAAGCGAAGAAAGTGAAAAAGTAACGCGGACTTGACGTAGATTTTACGCGGACAGCCGCGGAAAAAATGCGAGGCTTCGGTCTCGTATTTTTTTATTAAATCTCTGTCGAGTTGTCATTCCGGGCTTGACCCGGAATCCAGGTGACATTGAAATACTAGTCAAAAATGTTATAGTATTCGAGTGAATAAAAATTGCGGGGTCGTCTAACGGCAGGACAACAGCCTTTGAAGCTGTGTATTTTGGTCCGAATCCAAACCCCGCAGCCAACGAGCTCAGGCGAAGTTGGTGCTGAGCACACCAGTGCGAAGTGCAAACAAAAAGGAAAGCCACCGGAGGGGGTGGCTTTAAAAAAGGGGAAGAAGGGGGAAGAGAAAGAGCGGAAAAGAAAATATATATAGGGTAGGTAGCGGAGAGGAGGAAGGTTTGTGGGTGAATAGTTGCAAGCAACTAGTCGAAAAACTGAAATAAACCTCCAAGCCAAGTACCTACGGGATACTTATCTTTTCAAATCTAACCCTATTATAACGCTCACAAAATTGGTGTCAAGCTCCTAATCGCTGGCTTGGTTAATGGGGTTTTTTGAGTTATCCACATTTACCATTTTCCGTCCAGCGATTGAGAGCATACAATTCAGGAATGATGAACTTCTCACCAAATAAGGGGTCAGGGGTAGAACAGCCGGACATGTTTGCTGGAGATTTGCCGGAGAAGACTGAGTCTCCGGCGCGGGAATATAACCCCGATTCGTCTATCGGCAGGGCAGGGGAAGATACTTATATTTGCCCGGACTGCGAGAATACCAGCCAATCTTGCGCGCATTGCCACGGCCGGAATTACGGAGTGATAAATAAAAATTAGTAATGAAGGATGTTACTCTGTGTATTTTGCGCCAGCCGGGCGAGGTTTTGCTGGCACTGAAAAAGCGCGGTTTTGGCGCGGGCCGTTGGAATGGAGTGGGTGGAAAATTAATGCCCGGCGAGACGATAGAACAGGCGGCAATTAGAGAGGCCGAAGAAGAAATTGGCGTTAAAATAAAATCGGAAAATTTAGAAAAAATTGCTAAACTAAGTTTCCTTTTTCCGACCCATCAACCGGAGGAGGGATGGGATCAAATGGTGCATATTTATTTTGTAACGGATTGGGTGGGTGAACCGAGCGAATCGGAAGAGATGCAGCCGCAATGGTTTAAACACGAAGAAATTCCGTTTGCGGAAATGTGGCCGGATGATACCCTTTGGTTGCCACGCACCCTGGCTGGGGAAAAATTGGAAGGCGAGTTTCATTTTGCTGATGACGGAACGACTTTTTTGAAATACGATTTACGGGCGGTGGATACGATACATTGACAGCTCTTTTGTTTGCGTTATACTCATTTTAATGGCAATTCGTGCTAATAACTGGTTCGGCGCTTTTTATTTTACGACCCGCGGGGCCCGTTGTTTGCGATTTGTCTAAAAATAGATAAAGCTAAACGCAAAACCGGCCCCGCAAGGGTCGGTTTTTTGTTTAGAAAATTAGGTCTTTCACACTTTTGAAACAAGGAGGAAAGAGAAATGTCTGAACAGGAAATGGCTGAACTGGCCAAACAAAAAGGCTTTGAGCCTTGCCGGTGTCGCGACGGGCAAACCTTTCGCGAGCGCAAAATCAGTAATTTTCTCTGTGCGGCCTATGTCTCCGGCGGGTGCACGAGGCAGGGCAGTAGTCAGAATTGCCACTACGCTGATCGTGGCTGGACGCCTTATCGTCCGTTACCGAAGATGTTGGTGGTAGCGCTCAGTAAATCGGCTGACGCGACGACCTGACCTGATCTGATCCTGCCGGAGGGATAAAGAGCTCACGATTAATTGTGGGCTCTTCTTTTTTTACTTTAACCCAAGTGTCCGCAAAAATTCTTCTTTTTCCTGGTCGGCAATTGGGCGGATTTGGCCTTCTTTTAAGTTGTCTAATTTGATATTCATGATGCGTACGCGTTCCAGTGTCCTCACCTGATAGCCGAGGGCGGCGCACATCCGACGAATCTGATGTTTCTTGCCTTCAGTCAAGGTCAAGTTAAATTCGGTTGGCGAGATCTTTTTTATTTGGCAGGGCTTGGCGGTGAAATCTTCCAGTTTTAGCCCGGAAGTGATGGCTTTTTGAAACATCGGGGTTAGTGGCTTATCCACCGTTACCCGGTATTCTTTTTCGTGGTTTTCTTCCGCCTCGAGTAATCGTCCGGTGATTCGTCCGTCATTAGAAAGAATAATCAATCCGCTCGATTCCTTGTCGAGTCGGCCAATTGGGTACACTCCTTTAATTTTCACGATTTCCGTAATAGAGCGCTGTCCGGCTTCCGGATTGGAAACAACATCAACGGGTTTGTTGAAGGCGAAATAGGCAAAAGTTTCCTCGCGCCGGGCTTGGGCTTTCTTGTCCACCACCACTTCGTCTCTCTCTTGTACCTTATCGCCCAGAACGGCTTTCCGGCCGTTCAAGAAGACTTTGCCGGCAGCAATCATTTTGTCGGCCTCTCGGCGCGAAGCGAAGCCATGCTTGGCCAGATAGGCATTTATACGAATGGGATATTTGACATTTTTGAGCATGAGTCTGTGAAAAATCTAATGTCTTGATAAAATAGTCAAATTCCGAGCGAAAATTATGAAAAGCGAGGTGAGGAGCGAGCTGGCGTAGCTCCGCAAGGCCGGAGCTCGACGGGGCGAGGCGGGCCCGACGGCTGATTCAGTAGAAGCAGACCGGTGGGGTGTAGTGAGCCTATTCTGACGAGCGATGAATGATTTGTAGCCGGAATTTGGCTATTTTAGCAGACAAGCGCCGGATGGTGTAATTATGATAAGCGGTTAGATTTTGAACAGGCTCCTACATAGCATAGCAGACCAGCACCCATTTTGAAAATCCGCTAGGGTTGTGCGAAAAGGGTGTGACTGGTAAAATGACAACGATATGAATAAATTCGAAACGACAAATTCCGCTTCCGGGGTGGAAAGCGAAGCCGTTAAACTTGAGCGGATGAAAGAAAAATTACAGGCCTGGATTGCGCCGGAAGGAGATCCCGAGGAAGCGCGCGCCCGACTTGGGGTAATGGAGGTTAGACGCAACGGTCTGCGCGCCAAGTTTGGTTTAGCCGAGTGTCGCAAATACAAAACCTTTTTCCTCTTATCGGAGGGTGACAAGACAGCGCCGGAAAGCGCGGTCGTCTTGGATTTTCCCGGTCAAGATTCAATCGAGAACTGGGTAACGGAAGATTTGCGGGTCTAGCCTACTTATCCACTTTGACCCCCCATTGCTTTTTGGGGGGATTTGTGGTATCGTTCTAAACAGCTTGTTCTCAAGCGGTCTTATCTTTCGCAGGAGGTTTCTATGTTCCAGCTGGTTTGCTTGATTGTCATGGTTGCGTACGTTGTTCTGGCCTTCCTCCTGTACCTTGTGAACGAATATTTGAACCACCGCCGGAGTAACGCCGGTTGCGAGGACCATTTGGGGTCCGAGCGGTTCGATACCTTCGTTCGTAGATTTTCGTTCTGGCTCTACTGGGCGACCGAGCGGGAATCTATTTGACAATGCGTCGCTTCGTTCTCAATGTCCGCTCGACCTTCTTTTCGAGCGGACATTTTTCGTAATTATGATATAGTAACCCCGTGGAAAAATTTAATTTCAAAATAGAAAAAAAGATTCCGGGTAAATTAGGCCGGGCTGGAGTAATTCACACTCCGCACGGCGATATTGAAACGCCGGCTTTTATCGCGGTCGGCACCAAAGCCACCGTGAAGGCAATGACACCCGAGCAGGTAAAAGAGGCTGGAGCGCAGGCGGTGCTGGCTAATACCTATCATTTATATTTAGAACCGGGAGACGAAATTGTTCGAGCGGCCGGAGGTTTGCACAAGTTTATGAACTGGTCCGGACCGGTTTTTACTGATTCCGGTGGTTTTCAGGTTTTTTCGCTGGGGGTCGCCTATGAAGAGGGCGGTATAAGCAAGTTCCTGACTGAGAAAACGGGGGAAAACAATGGACGCAAAAGTAATGCTGAGAAATTGGCTAAGATTGACGACGATGGAGTGTCGTTCAAATCGCCGAAAGACGGTAGTTTGCATCGTTTCACACCAGAACGATCAATGGAAATTCAGCACAATCTTGGCGCGGATATAATTTTTGCGTTTGATGAATGTACCGCTCCGACCGCTGATTATGCTTATCAGCGCGAAGCGATGAATCGGACACACGCTTGGGCCAAGCGTTCGCTTGATCGTCATAACGAATTAAATTTGGAAGCCGGACTCCCGAATGATCAGTACCAGGCACTGTTTGGTATTACGCAGGGCGGACGCTTTCAGGATTTGCGCGAGGAGAGCGCGAAAACTATCGGTGCCATGTCGTTTGACGGCTTCGGTATTGGCGGATCATTTGAGAAAAAGGATATGAATTCGGCGGTTGGCTGGGTAACGGCACTCTTGCCGGAGGATAAACCCCGACACCTCTTGGGTATCGGGGCGGTGGAAGATTTATTTATCGGCGTGGAAAACGGCGCTGATACTTTTGATTGCGTAATGCCGACGCGCGAAGCCCGCAACGGTTCTATTTATACCAAACGGGGGAGAATAAACATTCGCAATGCTGAATTTCGGGAAGATTTTACGCCGATTGAGGCGGACTGCGCGTGTTATACCTGCCAACACTACACCCGAGCGTATGTGGCGCATCTTTTCCGCGCCGAGGAAATGCTGGCCGCGACACTGGCTTCCATTCATAATGAACATTTCTTTTTGACCCTGGTGAAAAATATGCGCCAGGCGATTTTGGCGGATAGATTTGTTGAATTCAAAACAGAATTTTTGACCGGTTTCAAAAAGAGCGGGTAACATTATTGTGGGCGTTTTTTGACAAAAATGAAAAAATAAGGCACTCTTAACAGCGGGTTTATCTCCCGTTCTTTTATTTTGTTGTACTCGCAGGAGGAAGCTATGGCCACCAATGGTCAATCAGTTCTAAATTTGGCTCGGCGTCAGGCCAGAGAGGAGGAACTCAAAAAGACGCCAAGTTACGCGCTTATCGGCCGAAGCCGGCCGGAATGTCTACAAGACAGCCCGATTCCGTCGTTCCTGCCAATTAAGTGTCCGGAGACTGGCCAACCGCGGGAAGTGGAGTTGGAATTTGCCCCCGATTTTCATCGCGGGCAAATCTTGACCGTGGGGCTGTTTAAGATTGTCGGTTACCGCCAGTACCGGCCCGGAGTTGCACACGGCCAGGGATCAAGTTGTGCCTATCGTGAACCGGAGCTGTTGAAGCAGTTTATTCTGTGCGTTCTCCGTTTCAATCTCTATTTGGATTCCGATTTTCGCTATCCGACAATTGCTCGAGTCGTCAAAGAGCAAAGGATGTTGTTGGAAAAACAGGCCCAAGCAAGGCTTACCCGCAACACCACCGGCCTGCCGACGGGATCGGCTCGCGCGGCGCTGTACGCTTGCCGGCCGAAGAAGCGCAAAAAAGGTATGGATCTTGACCGCTTCCTGACTTGCTTCGCGGAGGCGCGACGGCTTGATCCCGCCCCTTTGGGGATCAAATGACTTGCTGTTTGCAGGGGGACTACAAGGGGAGCTACGGCTCCCTTTTTCTTTTTGCGAAAGATGATATAGTATTTTTAAGATGTCAACTTTCCAGTTAAAATCTAAATTCCAACCGAAGGGTGATCAACCACAGGCGATTGAGAAGCTGGTGGGTGGTCTCAAAAAAGGTCTGACCCATCAGACGCTTTTAGGCGTGACCGGTTCGGGCAAGACTTTTACGATGGCCAATGTTATCGCGCAGATCGGCAAGCCGACCCTAGTCATTGCACACAATAAAACCCTGGCGGCGCAATTGGCGCAGGAGTACCAGGATTTTTTCCCCGACAATGCGGTGCATTATTTTGTTTCCTACTACGACTACTACCAGCCGGAGGCCTATATTGCCGCGACGGATACCTATATTGAAAAAGACGCGCAGATTAATGAGGAGATCGAACGGTTACGACACGCCAGCACCCAGGCGCTTCTAACGCGGAAAGATGTGATCATTGTGGCTTCGGTATCTTGTATTTATGGTTTAGGTTCGCCGGCCGAATACCTGAAAGAGCATTTGAAGCTGGCGGTTGGCGATAAACTGTCGCGGACGGAACTTTTAACCGCCTTGGTGGATATTTTTTACGAACGCACCAATGCCGATCTGGAGCTGGCCAGTTTTCGCGCCATCGGCAATTCGGTGGAGATAATGCCGCCGGGTGAAAAACAAATTTTTGATATTAAGTTAGAGGGTGATAAAATTGCCGAGATTATCGAGATCGATCCGCTTACGCGTCAGATCGTTAAAAAGCACGATAGTATTTTCCTTTTTCCGGCTAAGCATTTTATTACCAATGAAGATGACCGGAAGCGAGCGATTAAAGCGATTCGGCTGGAATTGGAAGAACGCTTAAAATTTTTCGAAGACCGTGGACTGCTTTTGGAAGCAGAACGGATCAAACGCCGGACGACCTACGATTTGGCGATGATGGAAGAAATTGGCTACTGTTCGGGGATTGAAAACTATTCCCGTCACCTGTCCGGCCGGCCGGCCGGTGAAGCGCCCGACACTTTGCTATCGTATTTCCCCAAAACAGTTGACGGTAAACCGGACTTCCTGACTGTCATTGATGAATCTCATGTTACGATTCCGCAGATCGGCGGTATGTTTGCCGGCGATGAAAGCCGAAAGAAGAATCTGGTGGAATATGGTTTTCGCCTGCCTAGTGCGCTGGATAATCGGCCACTGAAATTTTACGAATTTGAAGAGAAGATCGGCCCGGCCATTTATACCAGCGCGACGCCGGGCGAGTACGAACGCTTAAACTCAGAACAGGTTGTCGAGCAGATCATCCGCCCAACCGGTTTGGTGGATCCGATTTTGGAAGTGCGCCCGGTAGTGCAAAACGGAGATTTTCCCGGTCAAATCAAAGATTTCATCGCCGAAGCGGCCAAAGATATCAAAAACGGCGGGCGGGTGATTGCCACCACGCTGACCAAAAAAATGGCCGAGGATTTGTCGCTCTATTTAAAAGAGCAGGGGATTAAGGCCGAATATCTGCACAGCGAAATCAAGACGCTGGAACGGATTAAAATTCTAACCGAATTCCGCCGGGGGACTTTTGACTGTCTGGTAGGGGTAAACCTTTTGCGCGAAGGTTTGGATTTACCGGAACTGTCGTTTATCGGCATTTTGGATGCCGACAAAGAAGGATTTTTACGCTCGGAAGTGTCGCTGATCCAAACTATCGGCCGGGCCGCGCGCAATGTAAATGGCCGGGTGATTTTGTATGCCGACCATATTACCAATTCAATGGCCAAGGCGATTGGGGAAACTAACCGCCGCCGCGAGATCCAAATTGCCTACAATACCAAACACGGCATCACCCCGCAAACGATCATTAAAGAAATTCGTGATATTACCAAAAGTTTGGAATCCGATCGGGATCGCGCGATTCACGAGATCTTGACGATTGAACTGAAAGACATCCCCCTAAACGCTACCGCGTCGGGCAAGGCGAAATTGGTGAAAAAACTGATCAAAGAAAAAGCCAAGCAAATGTCCTCTGCCGTCAAAGAGCTCGATTTCGAAACCGCGGCGATGCTCCGGGATGAAATCAAAGAATTAGAGAACTCCGCTAAATCTGGAGGGAAAAATTCAACATAGCTACATAGAATGGTATATTTATATTATGTCTGAAAAATTAATTGGCAAAATATCACAGATCATCGGGCCTGTGATAGATGTTACCTTTGAAGATGTGAAGAATCTGCCCAACATTTACGACGCCATGGAAATTAAAAGAAATGACGGAACAACACTTGTCATTGAATGCCAGCAACACATTGGCGAAGACACTGTCAGGGCTGTTGCAATGGACTCAACAGACGGTTTACGCCGTGGAATGG
>JAPLZN010000088.1 GCA_026395035.1 Candidatus Vogelbacteria bacterium
GGATTAAGGGTCGGACTGAGCGCAGGCGAAGGAGACGGGCCCGCGCAGCCGATCACCAGAGAGGAATGCGTGGGCCCGCGAGTCGGTTCAGAAGAACCGAACCCGTGGGGTGAATATTTAGCCCCCGGGGCGGTTGACCCTCTCCCTCCCCGCATTGTCATCCCCGCATTTGTGTCATCCCGGGCTTGACCCGGGATCCAGGCCCGTCTTTCCTTTTTCTCTTTATCTACTACAATTAAGTGATGAAAATCAAAGACCTTGCCAAGGTCGACCGGCCACGAGAAAAACTGGTCAAATATGGTCCGGATAAATTAAGTACGACAGAGCTTCTGGCAATTCTTTTGCGAACTGGTACGAAACAAATGAATGTTATACAACTGGCCAATAAAATGCTCAAGACCTGGCCCGGTGAAAAATTGCAAAAAATAAGCATTACCGAGCTCAAAACAATTCACGGAATAGGGGAGACCAAGGCTTGTGAAATTGTGGCGATGCTCGAACTGGGCCGCCGACTGCTTAAAGATAAGAAATCGGCCCTACTTCTTTCGCCACAAGATGTTTGGAATGAGTTACGCGACATTCGTGACCACAAAAAAGAGCATTTTGTGGTTTTCTTTTTAGATTCGCGAAATCAGGAGATTAAACGAGAGGTCATCTCTGTGGGCACCCTAAACGCCAATTTGGTCCACCCCCGCGAAGTTTTCGAGCCAGCTATCAAACACAATGCCGCTCAAATCATAATAGCCCACAATCACCCGTCGGGGGACCCTGAACCCTCACCGGAAGACATTGCTATTACCAAGCGTCTCGTCGAAGCCGGGACGATTCTAGGCATCGAAATCCTCGACCATGTAATTGTGGCTAAACAGAGCCATAGAAGCCTTAAAGAGCAGGGGATTATTTGATTTTGTTTTTAGTATTGTCACCCCGCCCTGTTCAGTGTCCCCTGACACAGGGCGGGGTCCAGGCCCGCATTTGCATTTTATTATTGCGTACGCTATCATGTACATATGGATATAAAGAAAACAATTTCTATTACCGAAGCCCGAAAGAATCTTTTTGATATTGCCAAAGAGGTGCAGGCCCCCAACAAAGTCTATATTTTGACGGAAAAAGGTAAACCCACGGTGGCAATAATGTCGGCAGAAGAATATGAATCTTGGATTGAAACGATGGAAGTCGACCGTATTTTTCCCGATCTCGCCAAAGATGTTGCCGAAGCTGATGAGGCCGTTAGAACAGGTGCTTATAAAAAATGGCCAACACTAGCTGATCTGGAAAAAGATTGGGGTTTTGCTGTGGCTGATAAATCAAAGAAAAAATATGGCGTTCGTCCTCCAACTAACAAAAAAGGCCCGAAAAAATCTCGATAATTTGCCGGAGGCATATAAGCTAAGAATCAGAGAAGCCCTTCGAGAAATCGTAGCTGACCCTTTTTCCGGTAAAAAATTGGATGGCAAGCACAAGGGAGAATATTCCGCTCGTGTCTGGCCGTATCGAATCATCTATAAAATTTACAAAAAAGAGCTTCTCATCCTGATTATTGATGTGGACCACCGCGGCCACCATGTGTATTAGTTAATAAAGGCCTGAAAATGTAAGTTTTCGGGCCTTTATTTTTGACTGTAATTGTGGGATAATTCTGTCGTATGTCTGAAATCGACAAAAAAAGCCTGACAGAGCAAGATATTTGCTCAAAATTTGTCTTGCCGGCCGTGATAAATGCTGGTTGGGATTTACAGACTCAGATTCGTGAACAGTATTCGTTCACGGCTGGGCGTATCCAAGTACAAGGAAAGGTGGTAGCTCGCGGCGAAAGGAAGCGAGTAGATTTTTTACTTTACTATAAAAACAATTTCCCGTTGGCTGTTATTGAGGCCAAAGACAATAATCATAGTGTCGGTGACGGAATGCAGCAGGCCTTAAATTATGCCGAGGCTTTAGATATCCCTTTCGTCTACAGTACCAATGGAGATGGCTTTTTAGAGCATGATCGTGGTAAAAAAGAAGGTCAAATTGAAACGGAGATGTCTCTAGATGAAATACCTAGTCCAGAGAAACTTTATCAGAGATGGAAAATCTCTAAAGGGATCTCTGAAACTGAAGAAAAAATTATTTCTCAAGATTATTATCAAGAATTAGGGGGCAAACCCCCTCGCTATTATCAGGAGGTGGCGATAAACCGGGCCGTATCGGCTATCGCTAAGGGTCAGAATCGAGTCCTGTTAGTTATGGCTACCGGTACGGGCAAGACTTATACCGCTTTTCAGATTATCTGGCGGCTATGGAAAGCAAAGGCCAAGAAGCGGATTTTGTTCTTGGTCGATCGCAATATTCTAGCTGACCAAACGATGGTCAACGATTTTAAACATTTTGGCGACAAGATGACCAAAATAGAAAATCGGACGATCGATAAGGCCTACGAAGTTTATTTAGCCCTGTACCAAAGCCTTACCGGAGTCGAAGAAGAGAAAAATATCTTTAAACAATTTTCTCCGGACTTTTTTGACCTGATCGTGGTTGACGAGTGTCATCGTGGCAGTGCCAAAGACAACTCGGCTTGGCGTGATGTGCTTGACTATTATTCTTCGGCTACCCAAATCGGCCTGACGGCGACCCCAAAAGAGACAAAAGATATTTCTACTCAATCATATTTTGGCGAACCAGTTTACACTTACTCGCTCAAGCAAGGCATCGATGATGGGTTCTTAGCCCCCTATAAGGTTATTAGGGTGACTATGGACCGGGATGTTGAAGGATATCGGCCCGAAGAAGGCAAAACCGACAAATATGGAAATATTGTTCCCGATCGTATTTATAACACCAAAGATTTTGATAAAAATTTAGTTATCGAGGAAAGAACTCAATTGGTTGCCAAAAAGATCACTGAATATCTAAAGGGCACTGATCGAATGCAAAAAACTATTATTTTTTGCGTTGATATAGATCACGCCGAACGAATGCGGCAGGCTTTGGTAAACGAAAACGCCGATCTGGTAGCGGAAAGTCGGCGCTATATTGTGCGTATTACGGGTGATAACGACGAGGGGAAAAAAGAATTAGATAATTTCATTGACCCGGAAAGCCAGTATCCGGTAATTGCGGTGACTTCAAAACTCATGA
>JAPLZN010000092.1 GCA_026395035.1 Candidatus Vogelbacteria bacterium
AAATGGCGGGGAAAGATAAAAAGATTACGGTGGTTTTCCAGCCACACTTATACAGCCGAACAAAATTATTGTTCAGTGATTTTGCGACAGCGTTCAAAGATGCCGACGAAGTAATTTTGACCGATATCTATGCCGCGCGGGAAGCGGATGATGGGACAATCAATTCGACGATGTTGGCGGAAGCGATTACTAAAAATGGGACACCAGCCCGACATTTTTCTGATTTTAACGAGATTGAAAATCTTTTGCGAGAGGAAATAAAAACGGTCGGCCACGCGGGCGATTTGGTAATTACGATGGGGGCAGGGGAGGCGTATAAGATTGGAGAAGGACTTCTCCAATCAATTAAAAATTAGAAATTAAAAATTAGAAATGTAAATACAGCCAGAAACGGCAAAATATGGTATCATTTTTACAATATGAAATCAGCTTTACATCGCGCCCTGTGGCGCAGTCGGGCCGTGGCCATTTTAGGCTTTCTTATTATGGTCCTGGCTATTTTTCCGGGGTTGCCGATCAAGTTAAAATACACTTTGTTTGAGGTTTTTGGTTTGTTGGTGTTATCTTTTGGTCTGGCTGGTAGTCGGCATAAATCTTATGCCGATACTCCCGCTCCGGTCGTGATCGATCAGGAAACCGTTGTCTAAGACGAAGGATTAGAACCGCCAGCGGTCTCCGGTCAATAATAACTTCCCCTACTAACATTTTTTATGATAAAAAACTCCCGCTCTGCATATTTTTTTGTAGCGGCTCTGGTCGTTATTTTAGGCGTCGGTTTTTTTGTTTTTGGCTCAGCTTTCGGTTCACGGGTTTATGTTAATAAAGCCCTGTCACTTAGCGCGCCGGGAGCGAGTAGTACGGTGCTGGCGGCGACTACGACGACCCCTTCGGTTCGACATCTAAAAACTCCGTCGGCTGTTTGGTCTATCTATATGACCGCCTGTGCCGCCAGTAGCGCGACTCTCCGGGCGCACATTTTCCAGACACTCGAAGGTACGGAACTTAATTCCGTGGTGATTAATATTAAAGACGAAACTGGCAAAATATCCATTAACACCGGTAATCCGAAATTCACGGAAGCTTATAAGACGGCGGGCTGTCCGGTGCCGGACATGAAACAATTGGTGGAGAGTTTTCATAAGAAGAACATATATGTGATTGCGCGCATCGCGGTGTTTCAGGATCCGTTCTTGGTTAAGAAACATCCCGAGTGGGCGGTGAAGAGGGCTTCGGATGGTGGGGTCTGGAAAGACCGAAAGGGGATTTCTTGGCTGGAAGTGAAAGCGGTGCCGGTTTGGGATTATACCGCCGAACTGGCCAAGGAATCGTATAAGTTGGGGTTTGACGAGATTAATCTTGACTACATTCGTTTTCCGTCCGACGGCAACATGAATGACATCGCGTATTCGTTCTATAAGCCGAAAGAGGAGGCCAAGCACCAGGCGGTGCGTGATTTTTTTGTCGGCATGCATAATCGGCTCAAAGATCTGGGCGCTCCAATTTCCGTCGATTTGTTCGGGATGACCTGTACGAACACGGATGATCTGGGGATTGGCCAGGTGCTGGAAGACGCTCTGCCGAATTTTGATTTTGTGGCGCCAATGATCTACCCGTCGCACTATCCGCCGGGCTGGAACGGCTACAAGAACCCGGCCACCATGCCGTACCAGGTGGTGAAAATAAATATGGATGCGGCGGTGAAACGAGCAATTGCTGCCTCATCTTCTCCCTCAAAGATTCGGCCGTGGATTCAAGATTTTAACATGGGCGCGACCTATGATGCTTCGATGATTAAGGCCCAATTAAACGCCGCTAAGGCGGCGGGACTCTACGGTTATATGGTCTGGGACCCGAAAAATCTTTATACCAAAGCGGCGTACTTAAAGAGGGCAACGAGCACTACTCAATAGTTAAAAATGAAAAGTGACAGGTAATCCTGTCATCCCGGGCTTGACTCGGGATCCAGTGATTCAGTCCTGGACCCCGTGCTGGAGTTTATCCCCGCGAAGGCGGGGACCCGAGTCACGGGGCGGCAAGCAATGCTGTCGTTTTTAACTTTTAACTTTTCTCTTTTAACTATAGAATGTTGTAGATGGCTGAGCCTAATTTCGACAACAAGGAAATCAATTATTTTGCCGAAACCGATTTTCGCGGCAAGAAAGTTCCGTTTGGTATTAAAACCAAGGACCGCGCTCGGCATTTCTATGTCATCGGAAAAACGGGCATGGGTAAATCCACCCTGCTCGAAAATATGGCGATCCAGGATATCCGTCAGGGCCGTGGTCTTGGGTACCTTGATCCGCATGGCAGTACGGCGGAAAAACTACTGGAATTCGTACCCGCCGAGCGCATTCAGGATGTGCTGTATTTTGCGCCCTTTGATCTTGACCATCCGGTCTCTTTCAATATCATGGAGGATGTTGGTAAGGACAAGCGACACCTAGTCGCCAACGGGCTGATGGCTTCTTTCAAGAAAATCTGGCCAGATGTCTGGTCGGCCCGCATGGAATACATTTTGAACAATACGGTATTGGCCCTGCTTGAATATCCAAATTCTACCCTGCTCGGGGTTAATCGGATGTTGTCGG
>JAPLZN010000150.1 GCA_026395035.1 Candidatus Vogelbacteria bacterium
ATCGGCGACTTTATTGAAATCGCCGGCACCCTGTTTACTTCCCAGCGGGGTGAGAAAACCCTGGCTGTAACGCGCTGGACGATGTTGGCCAAGAGTTTGCGCTCTTTGCCGGAAAAATGGCACGGTTTGGCGGACGAGGAAGAACGGTTACGCCGCCGCTATTTGGATATTTTAACGAATGAGGAAGTGCGGACGATGGTGGAAAAACGCTCCAAGTTTTGGCAGGCGATACGGGAATTTCTGCTCGCCCGCGGATTTTTGGAAGTTGATACGCCAATCATTGAAAATACTCCTGGTGGGGCTGAGGCCCGGCCGTTCATCACCCATCACAATGCCTTGGATTTGGATGTTTTTCTGCGTATCTCACCGGAGTTATGGCTTAAGCGTTTGATGGTAGCCGGTCTGCCGAAGGTGTTTGAAATTGGCCGAGTTTTTCGCAATGAAGGGATGGATGCCGAACACTTGCAGGATTACGTCCATTTTGAATTTTATTGGGCCTATGCTGATTACGAAATGGGTATGACTTTGACCGAGGAACTGTATAAAGAAATTGCCGCTAAGGTTTTTGAAACGACCAAATTTACCATTAAGGGATTTGAAATTGATTTGAATAAAAAATGGGAGCGCTACGATTATGTTCTAACTATTAAAGATAAAACCGGGGTGGATATTACGACCGACGATTTATCGACCATGGAAGCTAAGCTCAAAGAACTGGGTGTGGAATATGATAAAAAAGGTTTCAACCTTAATCGCGCGACGGATACTTTGTGGAAATATTGTCGTAAGCAGATTGCCGGTCCGGGTTTCTTGATGAATGTCCCGGTGACAATGGAACCGCTGGCTAAACGGCGGGCCGATAATTCGTCTTTTGTGGAGCGCTTCCAGGTGATACTCGCCGGTTCGGAATTGGGTAAGGGTTTCAGTGAATTGAACGATCCGATCGATCAGGCCGGCCGCTTTGCCGATCAGGCAAAACTGCGCGAGGCGGGGGACGAAGAAGCGCAAATGTATGATCAGGATTTCGTGGAGGCGCTGGAATATGGGATGCCGCCGACTTTTGGTTTTGGTGGGACCGAACGATTGTTCTCTTTTTTCTGCGACAAACCAATTCGCGAGACGCAGATTTTTCCATTGATGAAGCCAAGGGAATAATTACGAATTACGAATTACGGATTACGAATTACGGATTATAAAAACGGGGGAACCCGTTTTTTTGCTGGGTTTTTTTTTGTGTCATTCCTGCGCAGGCAGGAATCTTATTCTATCCTTTGGATTCAAGATTCCTGCCTGCGCAGGAATGACACAGAGAGGCGTCTCGTAATTCAAGGTTTGTAACACAAGGTAGGTTTGTGTTTTGCGACCACTTTTTGAAAGGTGGCAAAATTTTCTTGTGGATAAGTGTTCCACGCCGGGAAACCCTTGTAGAATAAGGGTTTCCCGGCGTGGAAAGTGGGGGACGATGATTGCCTAGTGGGTGGGAGTGGAATATAATATAAGTGTGGTGGGAAAGAGTGGGAAACGAACTAAAGGTTCGTTTCCAATTAAAAATTATTAATTAGAAATCGAGAAGCTTTGCTTGTCGCCCCGGCGCAGGCCGGGGTCCAGGATTAAACCACTGGATCCCGGGTCAAGCCCGGGATGACAGGACTACCTGTCAATTTCTAATTTTTAATTAACTATCGTGCTTATCGGCGAATACAAACATTCCATAGACGACAAAAAGCGGGTAGCCATCCCGGCGGCTTGGCGCAAGGAGCTCGGCAAAAAAGTGGTGGTTACGCGCGGTCTGGATAATTGTCTGTTTATTTACCCGCTCTCGTCCTGGCAGAAATTTACCGACAAATTGGACACCCTCTCGCATGGCCAGGCCGATGCTCGCAGTTTCAATCGCTTTATTTTCGGCGGAGCGGTGGAAGCGGAGATTGATACGATGGGTCGAATTTTAATTCCCGACTTCCAGAAAGACTTTGCTTGTTTGAAGAATAAAGTGGTGCTGGCCGGAATCAATGAACACGCCGAAATTTGGGACGAAAAGCGTTGGAAGGAATATACCGACCGAATCGAGAAACAGGCCGATTCTCTGGCGGAGAAGCTAGGGGAGATCGGAGCGTTTTAATAATGATGAGTGATAAATGATGAGCGATGAGCGAAAAGCGAGTTTGAATTTTCATTCCTCACTCATAACTCATCATTCATCACTGAATAAAATGCATATTCCCGTTCTTTTACCCGAAGCCATAGACGGTTTAAATCCCGAGCCCGGTGAAACTTTTATTGACGGCACGCTCGGTAATGGCGGACATGCGAAGGCGCTTACCGAGAAGCTGGGGAAAGGTGGTTGGCTCATTGGTATTGATCAGGATGAAAGCTCGCTAGCGGGAGCGCGGAAGAATCTGGCGGATGCTCCTTGTCGCGTATCCTTCGTTCTTGGCAATTTTCGGAAGATTGCGGAAATTGCCAAGGCTGAAGGGATTGATTGGGCGGACGGAATACTGCTCGATATCGGGTTCAGTTCGAACCAGCTCGAGTCTTCCGGGAAAGGTTTTTCCTTTCTGCGCGACGAACCGCTCGATATGCGAATGGGCGAGGAGACAAAGTTTACGGCGGCGGAAATGGTTAACGATTGGGATGAAGCGAATTTGGCTGATGTAATCTACGGTTATGGAGAGGAAACGGCGGCCCGGGCCATTGCGCGCGGTATCGTGGCCGCCCGGCGTCAGAGGCCGATCAAAACAACGGGAGAATTAGTGGAAGCTATCCGGCAGGCCCTGCCCGTTCCATTGACCAAGAAACGCTTGCATTTCGCCACCAAAACCTTTCAGGCTCTCCGGATTGCGGTCAACGATGAATTGGGGGCGCTAAAGGAGGGGATGGCGGGTGCGTGGTCTGTTTTGAAGTCTGGTGGCCGACTGGGGATAATTAGTTTCCATAGTTTGGAGGCGCGACAGATCAAGGAGTTTTTTAAAGAAAAAGCGAGGCGGGGAGAAGGGGAGCTACGGCCCAAAAAAGTGCTTAAGGCGAGCCGGGAAGAAATTCTGGCCAACCCGCGGTCGCGCAGCGCTCAGTTGCGGATAATCGTAAAAAATTAACTTATTTTATTCATTTTCAAAATATTATGACCAATCCGGGCAAAACGAAGGTTGTCGATCTGACCAAGCTGGAACGGGATACTTTTTATATTTTACTTATTGCTGTTGTTTTGTTGCTCGGTTCGTATCTGTTCCTGACCCAGCGCTCGGTGTGGAATATTTTTGGCCGCCAGCAGGCCGAAAGTCGGATTGGGGCGCTGGAAACCAAGGTCGCTTCGCTGGAAGCCGAATATATGGAAATTGCCGGCAAAGAAGTAAACACCGATTATGCCCGCAGTCTGGGTTTTAAAGATGTTACCAATGAACAGGACTTCGCGGTTAAGACGGCCAAAACCGTGACGCTGTCGCTCGCGTCAAATGAAATCTAGTACCCGCATCCGGATTATCGCTGTTTTGGTAATTTTATTTTGCGCCGGTCTCTTTGTCCGGCTGTTTTTTCTACAGGTGGTAAAAAAGCAATACTATCGCGACCAGGCGGATCGGCAATATTTTCGTCCCTTGGCCGGTTCGTTCGATCGCGGAACAATCTATCTGCGATCCAAAGACGGCGGATTAGTGGCGGCGGCCACGACGCGCGAAGGATATACGATCGCGATCAATCCCAAGGTGATTTCCAATGCTACCACTACTTATGAAAAATTAAGCGGTTATTTTGCGCAGGCCGGGCGCCCGCTCGATAAGGAATTATTTTTTCAGAAGGCCGCTAAAAAAAGCGACCCCTATGAGGAGATCAGCACGCGAGCGGACAAGGGTCTGGCCGATTTGGCCAGCTCCGTTTCCAAGAGGGAAGTGTTGGTGTCCAAAGAGCGGTGGCGCTATTACCCGGCCAGTACGACGGCGGCGCACGCGCTCGGTTTGCTTGGTTACTTAGGCGAAGACTATTCCGGCCGATACGGATTGGAAAAATCGTACAACGACGTCCTGTCCCGCAACAAGGAACAATCGTTTGCTAATTTTTTTGCGGAAATATATCGCGGCTTGGCCTCGGCGGCGACCAGCTCGGATCGGGCGCAAGGGGATATTGTTTTGACGATTGAACCGACGGTCCAAAAGTATTTGGAGGCGGAGCTTTTGAAGACGACGCAAAAATATTCGCCAGAAATGGCGGGCGGAATTGTGATGGATCCGCAGACCGGCGCCATCTATGCCCTGGCCGCCTGGCCCAATTTTAATCCGGGCGAAAAGGTGACCGACCTGTCGGTTCTGCCGAATCTACTGGTGGAAGGTCGTTATGAGCTGGGTTCGATTGTTAAAGCCCTGACGATGGCCACTGGACTCGATTCGGGGGCGGTGCGGGCGACAACGACTTATAATGATAAGGGTTGTCTGACGCTGAATAAGAAATTGTTCTGCAATTATGATGGCAAGGCGCGCGGCGTAGTCGGCATGCAGGAAGTATTAAATCAATCGTTGAATCTCGGCGCAACTTTTGTCGAACAACGGGTCGGGAAGGAAAAATTTAAGCAGTACTTTGCTGCGTTTGGCTTAGGGACGAAAACGGGAATCGATCTGCCCGGAGAAGTGAGTGGGTCGCTGGCGACGCTCGGTAACGATCAAGATGTGGAATTTGCCACGGCCTCTTTTGGTCAAGGGATCTCGTTGACCCCGATGGCGATGGCGCGCGCCCTGGCGACGCTTGGCAATGGCGGCTATCTAGTCCAACCCCACTTGGTTCAAGAGATCAGATACACCACTGGCTTGAAAAAGGTTATTACACCACCGCTCGGACCGCAAGTGATCGCTACGGCCACTTCGCGCGAAATTACGCGAATGCTGTCGATTGTCGTTGATACCAAATTGGCGAACGGTAAGGCGAAACTGCCCCATACGACAATTGCCGCCAAGACCGGTACGGCGCAGTATGTGGATCCGACAACAAAAAAATACTATCCCGATCGCTATCTGCACTCGTTTTTTGGTTATTTTCCGGCCTATGAACCGCGTTTCCTCGTCTTTTTGATGATTAAACATCCGCGGGGGGTAGAGTATGCTTCCGAGACCCTCACCGAGCCCTTTTTGGAGATGAGCAAATTTCTGTTAAGCTATTACCAGGTACCACCGGACCGCTAGAGATTAACATACGAATAGACAAATCGCCGATTTTCAACGAGCGAAGCGACTATGAAAATCGAGCGCCCCGGGCTTGACCCGGGGTCCAGGAGTCAAACCTTACCAATCTACGAATGGCTACGAATGTTTCTTTTGTGTCATTCCCGCGGAGGCGGGAATCTAGG
>JAPLZN010000063.1 GCA_026395035.1 Candidatus Vogelbacteria bacterium
TACTCCAAACCCTCGATACACTCAATCGCCGTCTCTTTCGATCGCGGATAATGATAGCCTAAATGCGCCCGATTATGAGTCGCGCCGGATGTTCCGTGCATCAAATCGTCTCTTTTTTCCAAGACGACAACTGCGATCCCCTGTTCCGCCAGAGCAATCGCCGAAGTTATACCGTGAACTCCCCCTCCGATAACAATCGCTTTTTCTATCATGCGACTAAAAATCTAATCGAATTAAGTTCGACATTTTTTAAAAATTAATTCTTCCATACCTAATATACTACGGTGGATTACGAAAGAGGCTATTTGATACCATTCTCGTCATTGCGAGGTACTCCGAAGCAATCTCGCCCTCCCCTAAATCCAGATTGCTTCAAAGTACCTCGCAATGACATCTGCAGCATTTCATAATTCACGGTAATATACCCAAACCTAATAAATATAGCACCTATAGAAATAAAATCTATGGGTTCCGCCCGTAACCCCTCACACCCCGCTGTCATCCCCGGCCCCCAATCAGGTCGAGGGTAAACTCCCCCGACCGGGGATCTTGTTCAATTCGATCCAGGGTTTGATAAGATTCCCGATTGAGTACATCGGGAATGACATCCGAGAATCTTGATGAATAACACCACAATTAAGCCGTTTTAGAGTTTCCGGATTCACGGCCATCCAAGCGTTAAATAATCAAGACCTTGGAACCAGTTGACAGGGTATTTGGTAATTGATCCCCATGTGCGTTCTCGCACTGGGGGCAAAAGACTACGGTATCTATATCTTTATCAATGCCATCGTCGGGATGCTGACACTGCTTGATCTGGGGGTAACAATGGCCATCGTCAAATATCTGGCCGAGTACCAAGGACAGGAAGACAGCGACAAAACCCGCCGCCTCCTTTATTCAGCCAACAGCATATTCTTAATTATCGGGTCAGGAGGTTTTTTGCTCAGTCTCTTGATTGCCGGTACGGGGCATTGGCTGTTTCCGGCCAGGATAGCGGGGTTCGGCAGTTATTATGTGACACTTTTCCTGCTCGCCGGGCTAACTTTTTTTGTCAGCTCCGTCGTTAATTTATACGCAATTATCCCGGATGCCCTTCAGCGTTACGACATTTCAGCTAAATTAAGCGTATCTTACCTAACCATTTCCGCCCTCAGTAATCTTGCCGTGGTTCTGCTTGGTTTCAAGCTGACAGCCATTTTTACGGTCCAACTCACTTTAACAATACTATTTTCGGTCTGGCGCTACTACGCTGCCAAAAAAATAATGCCAGACGCAAAATATCATTTATCGTGGGATCAGGAGGCGGTTAAAAACTGCTACCGCTACGGATTAGCCACTGTTATGAATAGCACCGCTTCGACATCGCTCGCCTATCTCGATCGATTGATAATCCCGATATTCGTCGGACCGACACAGCTTACCTATTACAGTTTGCCAGGTAATGTCGCGGCACGGATACCCGGGGTAACAGACAACCTGTCCGGCATAATTTTTCCCGTTTCCGCGAACTTGAGCGGGGCCGGGGACAAAGAGAGAATAAAACGCTTTTATGTTCGATCGGTGCGTTTGGTTTTTCTCCTGGCTTTTGCCTTATCTGTTTCCGTTATCTTATTGGCAAAAGAAATACTCCGCAATTGGCTTTCCGCCGACTTTGCTGAAAAATCCTCAGAAATACTGATCATTCTCACCCTCACCAGTTTCGTTATCGCGCTCCTGTCCCCTATAACATCCTTCTTTTTCGGTTTGGGAAAGATTAAATTTTCATCTATTTTATCTATATCGATGGCCATCCTAAACGCGATTGCCCTTTTCGTTTTACTGCCGCGCTGGGGAATTTTGGGAGCCGCCTGGGCATATCTCCTTTCTGTACTGCCGATTTTTTACATGATCTATTTCATCGAAAATAAATACCTACACCTAACCCATCGGCTCAAGTATCATGCCACCCAAATCATAAAAGCCCTCGCCGTCACCGTAATATTCTACCCGCTGATTCGCCTGTTCATTGCCCCATTGATCACCAATTTGGGCCTGCTCATATTGCTCGGCCCAACTTCGGTCGTGATCTTTTTTGTCCTATATTGGCTGTTTGGTTTTTTTGAACCGGAAGACCGCCACGACCTAAACCGATTTGTTCAACTAATGATTAGTCGACTCTTGGGAATATTTCGTCCACATAAACGAACAATGGCACAATGAAACGGGACCGAAACAAAGAATACCAGACCAGGCAGGACATAAAGATGGCAATCCGAAGATTGTTGCCAAATTGGTTCTTGGGGTTGATCCGTCGACGACAAGTATCGCTCCAGAAAATGCTCGGTTTTTTAAATGAGCCGCGCGTCCTGCCACCAGAGAAGGAGGTTTTCAATTCATTAGCCGTCGTTCTTCCCTGTTACGGCCACGCGCGCTATCTGCCCCTGGCTTTTGAATCAATAATCAGACAGACGCGGCCCCCCGAAGAAGTCATCATTATCGATGACCGTTCTCCGGATAATACGGCCGAGGTTATCGGTCAGCTGATTTCTGAATACAAACAAAGTGGTGCGAATCAGATCAAATTTATCGTGCAAACCAACAATAAAAATCTGGGTCAGTGTGCTTCCATAAATAAAGCCGTCGAGCTTTCCGAATCCGACCTCGTAATGATCATGAACGATGACGACTATCTGATGGAAGATGCCGTAGAAACAATGTTTGACCTGTTTCAAAAAAATCCCCAAATCGCCCTAATCGGTGGCAGTAATGTCGGATTTACGGAGGACAACATCCTCCTCAAAAAGCCTAAAAAAATAAAGGATTACCCCGGGGGAGATCCGGTAAAATTAGCGATTACCACCCCGAAAGACGCCCTCGCTTTTGAAGATTATTGCTCGCTCAATATGACCCATAGTAGCTCGACCTTTGTCCGGATCAAGGGGGTTGCGGCCGGACTTTATCGCCCAAAAAAAGATCGCCTTGTCCCCTTCTCCGATCGGGATTTTCAAATTCGGATAAACTTGCTTTACTCGGTCGGAACCAATGTCTTAGTTCCTTTTTGCTTTTGGCGAAGTGATTCGAGTGTGGACAGTGGACGATACTCCTAAGAGCCCGTTCACAATCTAACCGCTTATGTCTAAACCCAAAAAAATCCAGCGCTTGTCTGTCAAAATGCCCGAATTTCGGCTGCCCGCCCGTACCGAACGGTACGTTCGGGCGGGCAAATCATTCATCACTCGTCAGAGTAGCTCACTATACCCCACCGGTCTGCTTCTACTGAATCAGCCGTCGGGCCCGCCTCGTTCGCCGCGGCGAACTCCGGCCTTGCGGAGCTACGCCAGCTCGCTCCTCACCTCGTTTTTCATGATTTTCGCTCGAAATTCGGACATTTTACCTAGACATTAGATTATGAGCAGGCTCTAATATTTAATATATGACCAATCTGAGAAAAAAAATCCAAGGGCTTGTTACCAAGGTAAAACGAAAATACAATGTTTATCGGATAAAACGGTCCGCTAATCCGCGGCCCGGCAGTTTCCCCTACATTAGCGGCGATGGCTTTAGACAAATCGCCGATCGGATCTACGACGAGACCGGCAAATGCCGCCCAGAAGAAATCGCGGCCGGCAACATCGTATTCGTCAAATCCGACTATCTTCACGAATTTTTCCGGGATGTTCATCCGCTAATTAAAAATCCGTACAAACTGATCAGTCACAACAGTGACTATAATATAACCCCTGAAGACTTGAAATATATCGATGAAAAGATAATTCATTGGTATGGACAGAATGTGTACGCCAGTCACCCAAAACTAACGCCGATACCGTTCGGTCTCGATAATTTATATTACTACCACTTGGGCGTTCCCGATCCGCTGGAAAAAATAAACCGCCGGAAAGAAACACCCAAAAAGAACCGGATCGTTTTCGGTTTCAGCATCAACACCAATCCGAAGGAGCGACAGCCCGCTCATGATTATTTGACGACAGCAAAACTGGCAGAACCGTTAATTTGGGAGACTGACCCGGAAAAATATTTTTCCCTAGTTAACGAATACAAGTTTATCGCCTGCCCATCCGGCAATGGTTTGGACGATCCCCGCACCTGGCAAGCTTTGTATCTCAAGGTAGTTCCGATCACAAATCACTCGGTAACGAGAGATTATTTTAGGAGTATTGGATTACCCATTCTGGTTATCGACAAGTGGTCGGACCTTAGCAATTTCACCGAAAGCGACCTGGCCACATTGTACGGCAAATTTATGACCGACTCGGAAACCGCCCCTCTATATATGGATTATTGGATAAAAAAGATCAAACAATAAATCCGATGGATCCGAAAAATGATCTTTACCGCCGGTATAAGAAAAATAAAGACGGTCTTCTGAGCCGCTCTCTTCCGGATGTTACGAAAAAATATACCCTCAAAATAATGAACGGAGCGATTAATTGCTGTGAGAAATGGGACAATTTCCTGGATGTCGGCGCTAGTACGGGACATTATTCCGCCCCGCTCCTGGAAATATTCCGCTCGGGCACGGCCGTTGAGGTATCCCCCAATCCGGACCTGGAGAAACTGGGGCAAGAAAAAAACAACCTTACGATCCGTCATGACTATATCGAAAATATCCATCTCTCGGAGAAATTCGATTTTATTATGCTTGCCGATCTGTTTGAACATATCCCGCTCAAAAATGTAAACGGCCTGATGGAAAAGCTGGGGAATTGCCAGGAAAGCGGCGGGATAATCTATTTATTGACGCCGAATCCTTTATTCTGCGGGCCGGCGGCCGAATCGGGAATATATTATTTGCGGAACGGTATGGATCAAAATGGACACGGCCACCATAAGCACTACCTTAAATCCGACCTGGTACAGATTTTTTCCGATTACGGATATGATCCGGTTTTTTTCAGTTATGAAACAGGAAAACTTCGAGTATTTTTTAGGCGGTATTTATTCGGATTATCGATTAGAAATAGAAATTATTCAAAATATTTCCTCTACCGAGTAATCAGTCCGATCATTGTTCTTCCATTTAAGATTGTTTTTAAGCTAATCGAAATCATCGTTTACCGTAACGAGGTTAACAATCGTTTTAATGATTTGGATACCAGAGCGCTGGCAATAATCTTTAGGAAAAAATGAAATACGACCGACTATCAATAATTATCCCTTGTTACAACTGCCAAGAAACACTGACGGAAGCGGTAGAATCAGTTTATCGTCAAAACCTGACGGTTCCTTTTGAGATCGTAATGGTAAACGATTCCTCAACCGACAACACGCGAAAAATAATGGCGATATTGGGGAAAAAACATCCGGAAATTAAAATCTTCGATCATCCAAAAAACTTGGGGGGCGGAGCCGCCAGGAATACCGCCGTAGCCAAATCGGTAAGCGAAGTAATATTTTGTCTCGACAGCGATGACATTTTGGGCGATGGCACTCTAGGCAAAATGTTCGCTTTTCTTCTAGGAAAGCAGGCCGATGCGATCGGCATCAGTACCTCCATCAAGTTCAACGGCCAAGATTTAAACGATATCGCTTTTACTAACAATTTTGACTATGTCGGGGAAAAGATCCCTTTTGAAAGTCTTTTTGAGAAGGACCGGCCCAGATGTCCGCTGTACTCGACATTTATGTTCACTAAAAAAGCCTTCTTGATCGCCGGAGGCTACCCGACGAGTCACGGGTTTGATACTCAGGGCCTGGCTTGGCGTTTTTTGGCTAATGGCCTAAGCGCTTATACTTGTCCGAACACTATTTATTACCATCGGATCAATTTCCACCGATCTTACTATCAGAAGGAATACGAAGAAGGCCGGACCAACCATAATTGGTTTAAGGTGTATGAAGAATTTCTTTATTTATTTGACGAAAAAATACAAAAAGATATTTTGGATTTCGATCTGAACGATCACCGGCAAACATTAACTGGTTTTATTCTCCAACACGAAAGAATACTGCGCCCCGATGTAACAGAGTTCATCAAACCAGCCGGACGAGAAAATTATGAACAGTTTTTAAAAATGGATCCCAAAGCAGGCCCGACCGACTACTACTGGCTCGGTTCAAAAAAAATGACCGAGGGTAAGGCCACGGAAGCGCTCACTTACCTGTCCAAAGCCTTAGATCTGGGACTCGCAAATGGCCATGTCTACCAGAAATTAATGGCCCTCGATTATCAATTCGAAGAACCGGACCAAGCCAAAGCCCGGCTCGGCGTAAAAAAACTGGAAGCTTATCAAAGACAAGGGCGTGGCCTATTCTTGCCGATCAGAATTTATCGCAAGCTAAAAAAAATAATATCAGGCGAGCCACGAAAATACTGGCTCATAATCAAAGAACGCTGGAACAGCTCGGCAAACAAAATATTGTTTTTAAACTGGGTAATTCTGCGTTTTAGAAAAATGTTCCTGATTGGATTCAATGATGAAGAAGACCGCTCTAACCCCGTCGATATCGTGATCCCGACGGTTCTAAAAGACCATCCTCTTTTGGAATATGTAATATCGGCTTTAAAAAATATTCGCCAACCGATCAACAAGATATTCATCATCTCCCCCGCCGGACAGGCTATCGAAGACTTCTGTCGTCGCCACGACTGCGTCTTTATCGACGAACATTCTGTTTTGGGCTACGGGAAAGAGTCTATTGACTACCAAGTGAACGGTCTCGATCGTAGTGGTTGGATATTCCAGCAACTGCTAAAACTTTCCGGCGATAAGATCGTTGAAATGGAGAACTACTTTTTGATCGATTCCGATACTATTCTGATCAGACCTCATTCTCTTATCGAAAAAGGAAAGTTTATTTTGTTTGAAAATGAAGAATGGAACGAACCATACTTCAAGTCATTTGAAAAGATGTTCGGCTACCCAGTGAGAAATCGCCTGTCATTTACCTCGCACATGATGATCATAAATGTCGAAAAATTAAGGGAATTAAAAAAAGAATTGGAGGACAGAAACCATCGCTCCTGGGATAAGGTTTATTTGTCAACTATTGACCAGGATGAAATAGCCTGCGTTTCAGATTACGATACCTATGCCGACTGGCTGTGGATCCATTACCCCGAAACCGTTATCAGGAGGCCCCTCTACAATAAAACCGTACATCGAGACGGCCTCATGCCACCAGACCAACTGGCCCTTAAATATGGCGGTAGATTTCGGTCAATCTCCTTCCATAGTTACCGCCAAAAGCATTAGAGTCTGTCCACGATCTAATGTCTAGGTAAAATGTCCGAATTTCGAGCGAAAATCATGAAAAACGAGAAAGTGTAGTGAGCTACTCTGACGAGTGATGAATGATTTGCAGCCGAAATTCGGACATTTTGACAGACAAGTGCTGGATTTTGAGTTTAGACAGAAGCGGTTAGATTGTGAACAGGCTCTTACCCCAGCCTTACCTCGGACAGTTGGAAAAAAGCGCAGATTGCTTTATAATTGGGAACATAATTAAATTAATTTAAGAGAAACCCATGTTAAACGACGCCAAACAGGCCCTCGCCAGCGGAGCTGTGGAAGCTAAGAAACACAATATATCCATTGTGGGTCTAGGTAAATTGGGCGCCTGTATGGTCGCCGCCTACGCCAGCAAGGGTCACAAAGTCATCGGTATAGACATTGATCAATCAGCCGTTGACGCTATTAACAACGGACAGTCCCCGGTCCAAGAAACCGATTTGCAAAAATACATCAGCGAAAACCGGGAAAGAATCTCTGCTGAGTCAACCTACAGTCGGGCCATAAATGAATCCGAAATCACTTTTATTATTGTTCCCACTCCAAGCACTGAAACGGGAAGCTTCTCTGTCGACTATGTAAAGAGCGCCTGCACCGAAATTGGCAAAGTATTAAAACAAAAGACCGGCTTCCATTTGGTCGTCGTCACCAGCACCGTATTACCAGGCGACTGCGAGAACAAGATCATCCCGGTACTGGAAGAAAGTTCGGGGAAAAAATGCGGGGTGGATTTCGGTTTTTGTTACAATCCGGAGTTCATTGCAATCGGATCGGTCATTCACGACCTGCTGAATCCCGACTTGTTCCTGTTTGGAGAATTCGATAAAAAATCCGGCGACATACTGGAAGAATTTTATTCCGTTTCATCCAATAACGGAGCCAGATCGGTCCGCATGAGTATCCCGAGTGCCGAGTTGGCAAAAATCAGCCTTAACCATTTCATGACTCTAAAGATCACTTTCGCCAATATGCTTGCCGAGGTCGCGCAAGCAATTCCAGGAGTCAATGTCGATGATGTTACCGAGGCCCTGGGCGGAGACACGAGAATAGGAAAAAAATATTTGCGGGGTGGATTGGGTTACGGCGGACCCTGCTTCCCGCGAGACAATCGCGCCTTCGCCGCCATGGCCGGTTTACGGGGAATCTCCGTACCGTTTGCGCAAATTACCGATACTTACAATAAAAGTATCATCGATCGCATGGTCAAAATACTGGCGGAAAAAACCGGGCCAGAGGATACGATCGGAATCGTCGGATTAAGCTATAAACCGGGAACCGGCTTATGCGAAGAATCCCAGGGACTGATCGTCGCTAAAAAATTGGCCGAGTTGGGCCGTAAGGTGACAGTTTTTGAACCGAGCGGGCACTACCACGCAAAAACCTTGCTGGGCGATGCCGTCTCCTACTGCGAAAATCTTGACGCACTATTAGATAAAGCTGACCTCGTCTTCCTGACAAATTGGGACCGCAACAACCTGGAAATTAAAGACAAAGTTGCCGGTCGAAAAATTACGATTGTCGATCCCTGGAGACAATTCCCCAATGGATCCTTTTCCGCCCCCGCAATTTATCTGCCGTTAGGTAGAAACTAAAAACATAAGCCTCATGGAAAAAAACATCCTGGACGTTAAGGAGTACTGGAACGACCGGCCTTGCAACATCAGACATTCAAATAAACCGATTGGCACAAGAGAGTACTTCGCAGAAGTTGAGAAACGAAAGTATTTTGTCGAACCGCACATCCCGGTTTTAGCCGAATTCGAAAAGTGGAAAGGTAAAAAGGTACTGGAGATAGGCTGCGGAATCGGCACCGATACGATCAATTTTCTGCGCGCCGGCGCGACCGTAACTTCGGTCGATTTATCGGCCGAATCAGTCAAGATCGCAAAACAAAGAGCGGAGGTTTACGGCTATCAAGATCAGGTAAAGTTTTTTGTGGGTGATGCCGAGAAATTAACTGAATTTGTTCCAGTCGAGCAGTACGATCTGGTGTATTCTTTTGGCGTTATCCATCACACCGTTACCCCAAAAAATGTCATTAAGGAAGCCATCAAATATCTTAAACCGGGCGGTCTTTTCAAGATCATGGTTTATTACCGGTATTCATGGAAGGTTATCTGGATCATCATCCGTTACGGTAAATTTAATTTCTTTAAAGCCAAGGAACTTATCCCCCAACACTCGGAAGCCCAGTTTGGTTCTCCGATCACCTTCACTTATAATAAAAAGGAACTGGCAGACCTGCTCTCCCCCCTCCGGATTGTCGATGTATTTGTTGATCACATTTTTCCGTATTCAATTCCCGAATATCGCAATTATCAGTACAAGAAAGTTTGGTATTTTC
>JAPLZN010000102.1 GCA_026395035.1 Candidatus Vogelbacteria bacterium
AGATCGCCCGTGCAATTGATAACGACATGATACGGAATCCCCAAGCCCTGCATGATTTTTTCCGCGTTCTCGCGCAACTTTTCATGCCAGCGGACGCTTTCTTCATGACTGGCTTCACACAAAATAACCTGCTCCACCTTATAGAATTCATGTAAGCGAATTAGTCCCCGCGTATCTTTACCATGACTGCCGGCCTCACGCCGAAAACAAGGGGAAAACGACACCCACAATTTCGGTAAATCTTTCTTGTCTATTGTTTCGTTCATTAAATAACCCATCGTGGCCACCTCAGCCGTCCCGGCCAGAAAATCGCCATCCTGCGTCTTGTAGAGGTCTTCCTCACCCTGAGGCAAGTAGCCCGTGCCAAAGAACGATTCCGGCCGCACGAGCGACGGCACCAGCATCGGCTTGAAACCGTCGGCCCGCAACATTTCGAGGCAGTATTGCCACAAAGCAAACGACAGCATCACCGCGTCATTCATCAGGAAATACCCGCGAAAACCGGACACCTTGGCCCCGCGCTCCAAATCCACCATATGATGATCGGTCATCAGGTCAATGTGACTTTTCAGCTTGTAGTCGAATTTCGGCCGCTCGCCCCAAGCGGAAACTTCGACATTCTGCGAATCATCGGAACCTTCCGGCACCGACATATCGGGAATATTCGGCACGCGCACCATGAGCGCTTGCCAGCGCTTCATCGTGTCTTTCAGTAATTCTTCGTTCTTGGTCAGTTCATCTTTCAGGGTTCGCAAACTTTCGATCATTTTCAAGCGACTGTCAGGATCGGCTATTTTCACAATCTGTTCGTTGGCCTCATTTTGTTTAGCCCGCGCCGCCTCGACAGTTTGCAACGCCTTGATGCGCTCGTCGTCGACGGTCAAAAGTTCCTCGACATTGAGGTCGATCAGTTTTTTCCGCGCCGCCTCCTGGATTAGGTCCTTATTTTCGCGAATGAATTTGATGTCGAGCATGATAATTCAGTTAAAAGTGAAAAGTTAAAAGTTAAAAATATAATACAAATCATAGTACCGTAAAACCCTGAAATTAACAATATTACCGCACTTTCAAGCTGTTTCTCTCTTGTTGTCATTCCTGCGAAGGCAGGAATCTTGGAGTTCACTCTAATTCAATTCTAAGATTCCTGCCTTCGCAGGTGAGAAGCGAATACTTGGAGCTTCGCAAGACCTTTTCAGATTTTTTCGGAGGTACGAACGAAAAAATCTGAAAAGGTGAACAGTTCCTGTAAGGAATGACAATCAAATGCTAAAATATATCGAATGCCAGAAATAAAAAAATTAACGCCCAAAGATTTTCCCGTCTGTCTTAAAGAAATCCCTCAGCCAGCCACCCATCTTTATTTGGAGGGTGAACTGCCGTCGGTCGCGGAAAATACTTTCCTGGCCGTGGTCGGATCACGGAAATTTTCCGCCTACGGGCGTGAGGTGTGCGAACAACTAATTTCCGGACTGGCCGGTTACCCAATCGTCATCGTTTCCGGCTTGGCACTCGGTATAGACACTATCGCGCACGAATCCGCTCTGCGCACCGGACTCCTGACCGTCGCCATTCCCGGCTCGGGACTGGATAGGCGTGTCCTATACCCCTCTATTAATAGGCGTTTGATAATCGAGGCGACGGAAAAATCCGGCACCCTGATCACTGCCCGGATGGCGCTGGATTACAACCGCGATGTGCTGGCCGTACCCGGCTCCATTTTCAACCCCGGCTCTTTCGGTACCAACCGCCTAATCAAACAGGGTGCCACACCCATCACCACCTCTGCCGACCTCCTGGAAGCCCTGCATTTCGACTTGGACGCGACGCGTCCAAGTGATAAGCAAGAAGCATTGTTTGCCGATCTGTCTGCGCCGGAGAAGAAAATTGTGGAATTACTTAAGGTAGAACCCTTGCCGCGCGATGAAGTCTTGCGCCAATCGGGCTTGTCCATCGGCGAAGCCGGTTCAGTGCTGATGATTTTGGAGATTAAGGGGGTGATTAAGGAAACAGGAGGAGAAATAAGGCTCATGCGGAACTGACGCCGACAAACGCGGAAATTTGACAATTCCTGTGTGTTTGTTATAATGAAAAAACATTTGGTCTGTAAAACCCGTTTAGGAGTAAAGAGATGCCCAGAAAAGTCGACAAATTGTCGCCCCAAGTTTTTGGCTGGTCCAACGAGCTGGAAGGTCAAATAAACCGGCTCATTAAGCAGGATCTGGGGCAGGAGGCGTCCGTCGTTCTGGCCAGACGCCTGCAGAGTCTCCTGGCTGGAGACATCCAAGGAAAAATAAACTTCCACCCCCGCTCGCTCGAGCTAATTATGCGCGCAGTGGTGGCAGCCCTCGAGGGTCACGGAGAGCGGGACCCCGCCTACATCGCGACCAAAATTGATCTCGGGGTCAGCGGCCTATTCAAGGACCTACGTATAACCCAGTAATAGACCCACCTGAAGTGACAGTTTTGAGGCGGGACAATGCAATAATATGCAAAGTCCCGCCCTTTTTTGTTTGCTGGTTGTGGGCAACCGGCGCGTAGATAGACACGGGGTGACCTCCGAGCTATCACCCTCTCTCCATTGAGTAAGAAGGACGACCCCAAAGATCCGGCGGGCCTCGC
>JAPLZN010000055.1 GCA_026395035.1 Candidatus Vogelbacteria bacterium
GGATCGTTCCAATTTAAACCGATATCGTTATAGGTTGCACTAGACTCTAGTTCGGTTTCACCTTCCTCGAACAACGCTTTCTTTAAATACTTAATGGTAAAATCTTCCATTTTCCCCTGCAAGGCGAATTGCGTAAACAGAGATCCGCCATAAAAAGACGGTACCCCGTTTAACCAGAGAAAGTTTTCAAAATGCGTACTATCGCTATAACCAAAAAACGGCTTGGGATTTCGCGCAAAAATTTCTCCGGGCAAGTTTTTAATGTAGGCAACTTGATCGTTGCCACCAAGGGTAGTGATAACACCTTTAATAGCGGGGTTACTGAAAGCTTCTATCAAATCTTGCGATCTTTCGTCCCCTGTCGCCCCAATTTTTCTGGTGGTCGGATACTCAACCGGTACCAACCCGAAAATCTCGGTCAGTCGCTTTAAGCCCAATTCATGCACCTGAGGCCACTTCCCGGAGGCTGCAAAAGAAGGAGATAGAATAGCGACCTTGTCTCCTTTTGCTAACTTTGGCAAATTAAAAAAATTCATAGATTTATTGAGAAAATTAAGATTAAGACTGTTTCGCTTCGTTTTGGGCTCGTTCTACCATAAATTTCACGCCCTCGGACATATTTTCCACTTCCAGCTTGATTTGGGGGTGACCGTTTTGAAACACGCGAAAAACCTCGTCGGCAAAAGCTTGGCCGACGGTCGGTACTTTATCAAAGTCAAAAACTACCACTTTGAATTTCTCCAAACCGGCCAGCACCCGGCGCGCTTGAGAGCGAGAAATGTGTACCCCGCCAATTGTGTAGAGTTTTACCCTGATTTCCGTTTTATCAAAACCATAGTCGCTCTGGTCGTCCAGATTGGTATATTTTTTGAACACCTCGTTCAAATGTCGATCGGTAGTGGTGTTGATTTTGAAGATTACTCGTGTCCCCCGCTTTATCTTTTTGACGGTTTTGACAAAAACATCTGGCGATTCGTTGTTGACGATAAGCTGATGACCAAAACTATCCAGAATAAAAACATCGCCGGCCTTGGAAGTGAAGAATATCCCCTCACCGGAATGAGATTTAGGCATTGTCGTCGTCTTGCCTTTTAAAATATCCTGTATTGCTTCCAATTCGGAGTTTAGATGGCGTTTTTGCATCACATTGCGAAATACTCCGATGCCGGAATCTTCAATCGTGAATGATAGGGTATCTTGTAAAACCGAAACCCCCACTCCAATTCGTACGGACTGGGAATGTTCAATGGCATTATTTAGCATTTCCGAAAAAGCGTAGGTAAAGATACTGCGAATATTTTCCGGCAGATTTTTTAAGGTGGGAAAAGTTTCCTCAATTTGCGCTAAGACCGTGTGTTCTTCCAGCCCGATATTTTTAAAAGATTTGGCGTAGCGCGGCGGAAATAGTTCCTGGTGCGCTTGAGCGTAGTCGGTTAACACATAAAATGCCTGTCGGGTGGACCCTAATTTGATGAGTTTCTTTTCCTGAATTAGCGCGGAGATCAGGAGGGTGGCGTATTGACGAGACACCTCAAATCGCTCAACCAGCTCTCTGGAGTACAATTGGCCCTTTTCTTGGGCCATTTTCAGGATTTGGTCCTTTGTTATCATTGTCAAGTAATTGTAAACCAACCTGTATTCAATTGTCAAGTGATTGTCAAGTAAGCCGGTTTCTACGCCAAATGGCGGGTGTTGGGTTGCGGGGTAGGTGACTCTCCCCGTGTCATTACCGCGCAGGCGGGAATCTAGATCTTCATAAACTAAAACCTAGATTCCCGCCTGCGCGGGAATGACAAAATACCGAGGTTTTTGGCACCTAGTAATTCAGTAAATCAAGCTAAATGCCTATCCTCTGGCTGGGGCACAGGAATAGGTTCAGGAGTAATGGGAGAAGTGGGATTGTTGTCCTGCTCGGCGGGTGGGATGACCGGGACAGGCGCTACGCCGGTGGTGAGGGCGAGTTCGACGAAGAAGGTACTGCCGTCCTTTGCCCTCCGATTCGGCCCAAATCTTGCCTTGGTGGGCGTCCATAATCTGCTTGGCGACATGTGCCGACCTCTCTTTTTTATATTGGTTGGCGCAAATAGTCTAGCAGTGATAAAATCTGCCTATGCATGAATCAGGGCCACAACCGGAGTCAGATGACCCCAAACAGCTTTATCGCGGTGAGTACGCTAAATTATATTTAGAACGAACTTTGTCGTCTACTTATTCTGAAATTAAAAATAATATATTAGCGAACATTGCCGATCGTTTTGGCGTTCGTAGGGTGTTAGATCTTGGCAGTAATGTTCATGGAAGCGTGGAGGTAGAAGGCTCACTAAAATTTCAAATGAGCAAGAGAGGTATAGATTATATTGGTTTAGATCTGGCCTTTGAATATTTTGATCGACAATTTCTTATGGAACAAGGAGTCTTAAAAGATAAGATCTATCCAAAAATAAAAGGAATTGTTGGTGACATATTGCTCCTTCCAGTAAAATCAGATTCTATGGAAATGGTTACTTGCAATGACGTCTTAGAGCATACGAATGATCCATCAAAAGCATTAAGCGAAATTTATAGAATTTTGAAAAAAGAAGGAGTGGCTTTAGTAGTTTTGCCCTCTCTTTATAAGTTAGACATGGCAAACTTTATCCATATAGAAGAAAGGAGGAAATCTTCTCATTTGGAAAAGACGACTGTTGATGAATGGATACAGCGCGGTAAAGAAAATGGTTTCGGGATTGATGAGGAAAGTAGCCTATCGATTGGTATCGCTTCTGGCCTCTCCTATCTTGCCTGGATGGACGAAAAATTTATACCAGAAAGAAAAGAGCTCTCGACCCCTGAAACTAATTCAACAGAAAGTTTGATTCTTAAAGAAGCACGGAAAGTTTTTATTAAATATAACGATGAGATAGATATCAAGATTCGCACCGGAAGAATCGATGATATGTTACTTGAAGCCTTAACTAAGGGTAATATTAAAGAAGTCTTTCAGATTTTGGATCAGGCTGTACCAGGCTTAGTATCTATGGAGGAAAGGCGTGTTTTAGATAGTTTTTTTAGTGAGCTAGACATTATCTCATTCAAGCCCGACCGAATTGCCGAAATCCAAAAAATATTTAGGAATTCAAGATATCCGAAACTCCTTCTCGGTAGTTCGGTCTTACTGGTACTCAAAAAATTAGATAAAAATATATAAGTAAATGATCCCTAAAAAAGAATATTCAGCCAAGAACAAAATATTATTGGATGCCGCAAGTAAAGAAGGGGTTACAAGAAAAGCAGTAAAACTTGTGATCATGCAGGGCCCCAGTCTGCTCTTACTTCGGCGGTCAGCCGAGGATAATTTTCCTGGTCTGTTTGAGTTGCCGGGTGGCGGACTCGATGATCATGAAGATATTTTTACTGCCGCCAGAAGAGAGTTGTACGAGGAAACAGGTCTTGAAATAGGTAACTTTATTTCTCAACTAGAAACGCTTGATTTTAATATTGTTTCTGGTTCGGTCAAACAAAAATGCCGTCAATACATTTTTAGTGTTTCAGTGACTGGACAAGATATAATCTTAAACCCGGAGGAACATGATGATTATCGATGGGCTGCTCGCTCTGAAATGGATACTCTCGAGATACTGCCAAACACTAGAGCCGTTCTACAAAAACTTTTTTGAAATGATTACTTGACTATGTGTTTTGATACTGATACCATGCAACATATATGGAATCTGTCAAAAAAACGCTCGTGTTGTTTTCTGGTGGCAGAGATTCTTCGGCAGCAGCCGTTGAGATGATCCGATCCGGATATTTTATCAAGTTGTTTACTTATCAAACTGGTCCAGAATTGGCTGGTCCTTTTGGTGATTCAGCTCCTAGTATAAGGCACCGCGAATTAACGAAAGTATTTCCACAAAAAATAGATCCAGAGAGAGTTCTTACCGGAAACATGTATCTGGTCAAAAAACTGGCTATTGATAAAACGAACAGTACTCACGTGGTCTACCCAATCGCTTTAACCCTCTCCTTTTTATCGGGTGCCATTTTATATTGTTTGGAAAACGGTATCAATGATATTACTTGTGGGTATTCCGGGTATCAAGCAAAAGAAGATAGGTATATAGAACAGCATGATGATTTTTTTGATCTGACAAAATTATTTCTGAAAGAATATGGCCTTGATTATCATGCTCCTATAATAAAGAAGACTAAACAAGAAGTGATGGATATATTGGAGCAATGCGGCATCAGTTCAAATTCATTAGAGGTCAAATCTATCTTTGGGGCCGTTCCTTTTGAAGTTGATAAAGCCTTGGAGTATTGGAACGAGGCCGTGCCCGTTTGTCGAGAACATATTGCTCGTATGCGATCCTTAAATACGAGTTTACAGTATTAAAGAGATTTCAAAAAAAGAGATAACCCGTGATCTTTTTTGGATTACGGGTTATTTGTGGGGATATTTTTTGCGATGATACTCCCCATGAAGCGATTCATTCATCGCGTTAAACTCCTGAGTTGTTATCTGTACTTCGAACGGTACTCCGTTTTTATACGCAATGAATTGTAAAAGACGAAGCATCTTACCCTTAAGATGAGGTTCGTTGGGGCGTGTCATCGGTTCTTTAATGTAGTCATGGTCCAAATGCCCAGGGAACACTTGGGACATCTTTTTTAGAACCTGATAGGCCTCATTTACCGAGTTCAAGATGACCCGTATTCCGTAAACATCATCGATCAGTAGCACATTTGAGACCTTCTTAATTAGCATCTTTTTCTTTAAAGTCTCTGGGTTTTTGACTCTGCTAATAAGACTTACCTCATTCGTGACAGTCCCAACGATTCGCCTTATTTCATCTGTAATCTCATCAATAGCAATTCCAATGTGTCTTTGATATCGAGAGACATCGCTGTCAGACATTTTAGACCCTCCTATTTCTAAGATTAGATGTTTGTGAAAGAACAAACAATCAACTAATTTTTACCACATTTAGTGAAAATTAGCAATAGCAACAAAAAAACTTGTATCCTCAGAATTTTCTTTTGGGAAAACCCAAGGTGGCCACCTTAGGTCCTTCTTTGATGAGGGACTCAAGTTAGATGCCTGGTTTCCGGTTGGGGAACGGGAACGGGAGCGGGGATGGCGGGAGAGGTGGGGTTGTTGTCCTGCTCGGCGGGAGGGATGACCGGTACGGGCGCTACGCCGGTGGTGAGGGCGAGTTCCACGAAGAAGGTACTACCTTTACCTTTGCCCTCCGATTCGGCCCAAATCTTGCCCTGGTGGGCGTCCATAATCTGCTTGGCGACATAGAGGCCTAGGCCGGTGCCGATGATGTTGGTTTTGGAGGCATCCTCGGCGCGGGAGAATTTTTCAAAGAGATGCGGCATCGTTTCCGGCGCTACACCCACCCCAGTGTCTTTGACGGTCACCCGCACGCCTTTTTTGCCATCTTTATCCGTCACACCGGACACTTTAACCGCAATACTCCCCTCCTTGGTATATTTGGTTGAGTTATCAATCAAATTGGAAATGACCTGGCTCACCTTACCCTGGTCGGCATAGACTTTGTATTCCGGCGCGTCTTCGTCGTAAGAGAACGATAGGCCCCGGCGTTCAATATTCGGTTTTTGCTCGCCGATAACATTTTTGACCAGCGTGTTAAAACTCCATTCAGTCAGGTCGTATTTAATCCGCCCGAGTTCAATGCGGGTAATGTTCAAAAAGTCTTCAATCACCAGCACCAGTTTCT
>JAPLZN010000051.1 GCA_026395035.1 Candidatus Vogelbacteria bacterium
TGTCAGCCGTCGTGCACGAAGCGCCAGTTGTAGCGCTAAACAGCGCGCCAGCGGCACAGCCAGGAACAGTACTACCAGTACCATTGCCATTGTCAGCCGGGGCCTGCAGGTCATTCAAGGCGGCGCGGGTCAACGGACCAACATAGCCAGTGCCAGAAATGCCATTGGCCTTCTGGAACTTAATGACAGCAGCCTTAGTCAAGCCACCGAAATAACCGGTAATCGGAAGACCAGCATCAACCTCAGTGTTCAAGACCTCCTGCAAAGCGGAGACCTCGGCACCACGGGAGCCGACCGTCAAATTCTGAGTGAAAGCGGTACCCCCAACGGAAGTCGAACCACCGGTCAAGGCGGACAACTGCGCTTGGAGTTGAGCGATCATTGCCTGGAGCTCGGCAGTGGTAGCGGCGGAAGCGGTAAGAGCACCGGCGACGCCAACAACCAAAAGAAGAGCAACAACCAATGAAGTAATTTTCTTCATATGTATGTTTTGTAATTCTCTAATAAACTTAATAATCCTTTATAAACAATTATATGTTTCCGTCCGCGCCACATTTCAGCGACGACAAACGGACGATCTGCCAAAACAGACTGGGGTTCGACTCCCCGATCTGCAATGTGCAAATTCCTTTCCCTTGCGGGATTCCCTGCCGCAAAAACGATTTGCTTCAAGGAATCCCGCACGGGTATTTTTATCCTCAAATTCCACTCGCCGACGAAAGAGTCGACCAGTCGCCAGCCAAGCAAAAAAGAGAGATGAACTAAGTTATTTTCCCGCCGAAATTTTAAAAAGATTTTGACGGGTGAATATTCAGTTGTCAACGATCGTTCGAAACGGCATCCGCCAACCGGCGGAACAGCGACACGGGTACTAGAGATTATAGTACTCTCACCGGTTTCTCGCAAAAGGGCTTGTGGATAACCGGCCAGCCAGACAATATCACTATAAATTAGCAGCCCCAATATTCGAATCTAGCAACGATATTATATCACATTTGCTATCTAGATTATAGGGTAAAAGGGGCCTAAAGTCAACCTATTAGATATGCCGTTCCAGCCCTCAATCTCTTTCACTCCATCAAACTGGCAATAAAACAGGTTTTGCGTCCTATCCCGCGCGACAGGCCGTCGCGGTCTAAGCGCAAAACACCGTGGCTGTTTTTTAGGAATAGGAGCGGTCCGCCGACCGCAACAGAATCACACCGCCCGTTTTTCATCCCCGCGGCCAAGCCGTCGGGGTTTTCAAACGGCGCTCACCTATAAAGGACATTTTTGAGGGGTCCCCAATTCATCACTCATCATTCATCACTGTTTCTAGGCCAGCATATACCGGCTCCAGCGCCGTTCTCCCTGTTTCTTCAAAACCCCCAGAGAAACCATCTCCAACAACTCCCGTTGCACCGTCTTGGCCCCGCAATCCGGGAGAGACTTGGCAATCTCGGCAATATTGGTCCATCCCTTGTCTTTTAGCCACGCCGAAATCTGTTCTTTACGAAGGCTCTTCTTACTGTCCTTTGAGTTCAGCCCATAAAGGTCATTGGCACTTAATCGTTGTTTGTCCTTTTGTCTTATTCTATCGGCTATCGGCAAGTTTTTAACCGAAAGGCCGTTCCGGATCGATTCCCCGTATTTATCCCCTGTCGAAAGTTCAACGCGGGCCGGATGCAAATTTTGCATAAATAGATAATCATGCAGAGACTTCCCGGCAATATTTTCTTCGATCCGTCTTAAAAGATCTTGATATTCGCCGGTTAAAATTTCAAAATTCATCTGTGAAACATTGCTGAGGGTTCGACCTAATCCGAGCAAAAGGACGATTTCGTTTAACCGGGAAACCAGTATCCCCCAACCAATCATCCCCTCCGTGTCCTTTTTAATTTTCAATGTTTCCATCAATAGGTCAATCGAGCGACCGCGAAGATTTTGTTTAAGTGGTTCACTGTCCGTTAGAAAATCGGTTACCATATATAGGGCCGTGGTCAGTTTTTCAATCTTTTGGAAAACAAACTGATAAAGGCCACCAATTGAGCTTATGGTGTCCTTTTCATTTTTGACTTTTATGTCCTTAATGTCGGCCATGTCTTGTCCTTTTAGATAATCTATTGTCCTATATTGTATATGAGACACGGCAATTTGTCCATAACCTCAATAAATGAACACCGGGAACTGGGGCTTGGCCATTTAGAGCCTTCTTCTTAATTTGCTATAATAGATGGGAATTATCAAACTCCCCCGTGTCTAACCATCTCGACTGATTCACTATGGCCAAACCCTCAAAGCTCGGAACAAAAAATCAAAAAAATTCTCGCCAGGCGGCTGCCAATTCAGCGGACCTATCCCGCGAACCCCGCATAAAAAACGAAACCATGCACGGTATTTGGGCCGTCCTTTCTTTTGCCCTCGCCGTCTTTTTTGCCCTGTCGGCTTTTTCCCTGGCCGGCAAAGCAGGACATTTCTTTTATGCCATTTTCCATAACTTTTTCGGGGCCGGTTATTTTTTGGTTCCTACGATATTTTTTATGCTCGGTATCTCTTTCTTACGATCAATCCGGCCAAATTTTCTTTTTATTCGTCTGCTCGGTGGCCTGATTTTTTTTCTTGCCAGTCTGGGGCTCGTAGCGGTTATCAATGAAGAAGCCGGTGGAATGATCGGCCGCTGGATCGCTCGCCCGACGGTTTCAATCTTTGACTACTATTTCAGCCTGGTCTTCTTTGCCGCCTTGGACCTGTCAGCCTGCTTTGTTATTTTTGATACCCATCTGACTCTCGAACCAAAACTGTTTTGGTGGCATTTTGGACGACAGCAAAACGAAGGAGAATTGGCCGGAGAAGAGGGTGGAGAAAACGAGACAGAAACCTCAACCGACAAAGAATCGGCCGAAACAGAAAAGGTCAGCGACCCGTCCAGGGAAGATAAAGAGGTAAAAATCAAGACCGGCGACGAAGGCTTACTCTCGGGCCTATTATCTTTCAGCCGGCGACGCGGGACCGACGAATTCGTCCCTCCTCCGCTCTCACTTTTGGAATCGGATAGCGGGAAACCCGGGGTTGGCGATATTAAAGCCAATTCAAATATCATTAAACGCACCCTGCAGAATTTCGGCATTAATGTGGAAATGGACGAAATCACGATTGGCCCATCGGTCACCCGCTACGCCCTGAAGCCGGCCGAGGGGGTTAAGTTGTCACGCATCATCACCTTGCAGAACGATTTGTCTTTGGCCCTAGCCGCTCATCCCCTGCGTATTGAAGCCCCAATTCCTGGCAAATCATTGGTTGGGATTGAGATTCCCAACAAGGTAAAGTCGACGGTCGGCCTGGCGACACTCCTCGGCAGTCGTGATTTTTCTGACTCGATCCATCCACTCTATGTCTCGCTCGGTAAGGGCATCTCCGGTATTCCCCACTTTGCCAATCTCGCCAAGGCGCCGCACATGCTCATTGCTGGCGCCACTGGCTCGGGAAAATCAGTCACAATCCACACGATCATCACTTCCCTCCTCTACCGCAATAGTCCGGACCGCTTGCGCTTCATTATGATTGACCCAAAAAGAGTCGAATTGACCCTTTACAACGGGATTCCTCATCTCCTCACTCCAGTCATCACCGACGCCAAAAAGACAATCCTCGCCTTGCGTTGGGCGGCCAAAGAAATGGACCGCCGTTACGACATTTTGGAGGCACATGCCGTGCGTGACATTCAGTCCTATCATAAAAATATTTTAGAAAAGGAACTGGCGAAAAAACCGACTGAGGGCGAAGAGGCGACCGAAGAGATCGAGCGGATGCCTTATATCGCAATCATCATTGATGAGCTGGCCGATATTATGACGGCCTATCCACGCGAACTGGAAGCCGCCATCGTCCGGTTAGCCCAAATGTCGCGCGCTGTCGGTATTCACCTCATTCTTTCCACCCAGCGACCCTCCGTCGAGGTCATCACCGGACTCATCAAGGCCAACATCCCCTCTCGTATCGCTCTGCAAGTAGCGTCTCAAATCGATTCCCGCACCATTATCGACATGGCCGGGGCGGAAAAACTTCTGGGTGCCGGCGACATGCTCTATTTATCCGGTGATATGTCTAAACCGATTCGCATCCAATCGGCCTTTATTACCGAACACGAACTAAAGGGTGTCGTTGATTACCTAAAGAAAAATTGTGCGGATATGCCTCCCACCAATCTTTCCCTGACCGGAGAAGAAAAAGGTGGTGGACTATTCAGTACTGCCCTAGATAGCTTGGACGGAGATGATGATATGTATGAAGATGCTCGAATGTCCGTAATTGAAGCCGGCAAAGCTTCCGCTTCATATTTGCAACGCAAACTCAAGGTCGGTTACGCCCGCGCCGCCCGGCTCCTGGATATGCTAGAGGAACGCGGAGTAATCGGACCGGGAGAAGGGGCTAAGGCGCGCGAAGTTTATACCAAAAACGAAGAGAGTCCTTCCGGCAATGAATTTTAGTTCCAAATCCCGACTGTCCCTCAATCCGAAGACCGTTGCCGGCCTGTTGCTGGTGATTTTGGTCATTGGCTATGGCCTCTTTGAAGCTTATGATTTGGTCCGCGGACCCAGCTTGGTCATCCTAACCCCGCAAAACGGGGCATTGCTCAGAGACCCTCTGGTTGAAGTCACTGGCATCGCCAAACGCACGGCTAAAATTCAGATTTCCGGGCGGCAAATATTTGCCCAGAGTGACGGAAGTTTCAAGGAGCCGTTGCTCCTTGGTAGCGGCTATAATATAATCGAGGTTAAGGTCGAGGACCAGTTTGGAAGGCGGATTAACAAGAAAATCGAAGTGGTGCTGGAGTAGCTAAACATACGAACACCCTTCTTTTGTCATTCCCGCGTAGGCGGGAATCCAGAAAGCTAATTTCTGACAGTGGTTTATTACTAGATTCCCGCCTACGCGGGAATGACAATACAAAAATTGAGTTCTCGTTTATTCGTAACCATTCGTATATTAGTATATTAATTTCATGATGAAGAAACCAAAAAAGGAGAAAGCGGAAAAAACTGTCGGCGGCGGGATCGAAGACACGATAAGAGCCCTTCAGAGTCGGTTCGGCGACGAAGCGATTATGAAACTGGGTGATAAACCGAAGGTTGGTATCAATGCCATTCCCACCGGATCCCTTGGTCTCGATTGGGCGCTCGGAGTCGGCGGATTTCCGCGGGGGCGCATCATCGAGATCTATGGACCGGAATCCTCCGGAAAAACCACTCTTGCCCTCCACGCCATCGCTGAAGCCCAGAAGAAAGGCGGTATTTGCGCCTTTATCGACGCCGAACACGCGCTCGATCCGGAATATTCCAAGCGCCTGGGAGTCAAGATCGACGAACTCCTCATTTCCCAGCCGGATTACGGCGAACAGGCGCTCGAAATCGCTGAAAGTTTAGTGCGTTCCGGTAAAGTCGCCGTCGTTGTCATCGACTCGGTCGCCGCTCTCACCCCAAAAGACGAGATTGAAGGCGAAGTTGGCGACTACCATGTTGGCAAGCAAGCCCGACTGATGTCCCAGGCCCTGCGTAAGATGACCTCCGTCGTAGATAAATCCGGGACAGTGGTTATTTTCATCAACCAGCTCCGAATGCAGATCGGCGTGATGTTCGGCAACCCGGAAACCACGCCGGGCGGTAAGGCGCTCAAATTCTACGCGTCGGTCCGGCTGGATGTCCGCCGCATCGCCCAGATTAAAAAGGGCGAAGAAGTGATGGGTGGGCGCGTCCGGGTCAAAGTAGTCAAAAACAAAGTCGCCTCCCCCTTCAAAACGGCCGAATTCGATCTGATGTATAACGAGGGGATTTCGCCGGAAGGTGAAGTACTAGCGCTAGGTGAAAAATACGGCATCGTGCATAAATCTGGTACTGCCTACGCCTTCGGTGACGAAAAACTTGGCCGTGGCTATGATGCTTCCCGCTCCTATCTCAAAGAAAATCCGAAGGTCAGAGACCAGATCATTAAACTGGTAAAGCAGAAGATGGACGAGCCGGTTGGATAGAAATTATACAAAAAAATCCGCTCCGAAAGATTCCAACATATCTTTCGGAGCGGTTTGGCATCCCGCCCATGCGGTTCCCAAAATTAAAGTCAAACAAACAGTTCTCCTGCTTAACTTTGCCACAACCTACTAGCTGGCACAAGGTTAACCAAGTGCAAAAGACCAAGATATGGCTAATTCTAGACATATTTCACTGAGGGGAGTATGATGGGCGCACTATTAGTCGCCCCTGACGCTTGGCCGTACCCAGCTTATACTTTTTAGTTTAAGTTTTGAGCTTTGCGTTTTGAGCTTTAAGCTAGAATTATGTTGGAATATAACGAAATCAAGGAACGAAAAGTAATTCTTATGAACGGCGAACCGTATGAGGTCGTCGCTTCTCATGTTTTCCGCAAACAACAGCGCAAGCCGGTCAACGCGACAAAATTGAAGAATCTGATTACCGGCAAGGTGATGGAGTACTCTTTCCATCAAAGCGAAAAGGCCGAGGAGGCCGAACTTTCGAAAAGAAAAATCAAGTTCCTCTACGAGAATCGGGGCGAATACTGGTTCTGCGAGGAAAAAGATTCCGCCAAACGATTTAAAATGACCAAGGAAGAAGTCGGCGACCTGATTAAATTCGTCAAACCGAATACCCTAGTCGATCTAATCTCTTTCGAGGAACGCATCATGGGTGTCTCCGTCCCAATCAAGGTTGCCCTTAAGGTGACCGAGGCCCCACCATCAGTCAAGGGTAATACTGTCACCGGTGGGACCAAGCTCGTCACCCTGGAAACCGGCGCCACCGTGGATGCTCCCCTGTTCGTCAACGAAGGTGATATTCTGTCCATTAATACTGAAACGGGAGAATACGTTGAAAGGGTGAATAAATAGCGGAAAAGGTAGTAAGTAGTAAGTAGTAAGCAAAACATTTTAAAAAAGAAAACCGTTAAAGCAATTT
>JAPLZN010000086.1 GCA_026395035.1 Candidatus Vogelbacteria bacterium
CGATCGGAAAAAACAGAAACATTCGTTTGAATAAAAAGGAGCCCCCCATGAAGAATTTTCTGTTCTCGGTTCTGTTCTCCTTCTGGTGTCCGAAAGCGGAGGATGTCGAACGGCTGGCGCGGACGATCGAGGAGGCGCGGAAACGCCACGAACGTCTCCGGGCGCTCAAGCGCGCCCGGCGCCTGCTCGACAAGCCACTTCCCGATCCCGACAAGTCTTGAACCCAGTTTGTTCCGATCTGGTTAAAACGGAACAGTTGGCAGAGTCGGCCCGTTGATCTCAAAAAGATCCGCGGGCTTTTTGTTTGTCCGAGTTATCCACAGTTTGAAAGTCGTACAGGTGTTGACAGAAAAAGAGGGCGGGATGATAATTAGGGAGGTAAAAAGATTTTTACTTTTGCCTTTAATAATTTTTTAATTTCTCAAATCATCCCCCCATATGAATTCCTATTATGTTCCCCAACATATTATTCAGAAAAAATTATTGGCGCTGGCCAATGAAATGAATTTGGGAGTAATGTCTTTACGCAAGATCGGGGCGTTGGTTGGAGCCAAGTCGGCACAAGTAGTGAAGCATCATTTACAACAACTGTAGGTGCGCAATCTAATTACTTATGATATTGAGAACGGCATTATAGCGCCAATCCGGCGGGGAGCGGATAAAACTTCCAACTTTGTAAATATTCCGGTTTTGGGCGCGGCCGATTGCGGTCCGGCCAGTCAAGTGGCGGAAGCGCAGCCGCAAGGTTATTTAAAAATTTCCAAAAAAATTCTGAAAAGCGGGAAGGGAATTTTTGCCGTTCGCGCGCACGGGCATTCTATGAACAGGGCCAAAGTGCGGGGAAGCGGGCAAACAGAAAAGACGATTGAGGACGGCGATTATGTTTTGATTGATTCCAAATATGTGAATCCGAAAAATGGTGACTATGTTTTGTCGGTCGTGGACGGTCTAGCGAATATAAAAAAATATGTGGAAGATCGCGAGAATGAACAAATTTTATTGTTGTCCGAGTCCACCCAAAGTTTTCCGCCGATTTATATTCACTGGAACGAAGCGGGAGAGTGTGTGGTGAACGGGAAAGTCGTTGAAGTTATCAAGAGGCCGAAAGGATAGATTAAAAATCAAAATTTTCTCGCATTGTCATTCCTGCGAAGGCAGGAATCTTGAAACTTATGAATTTGTATTACACCTACATTTTAGCCGGCAAGAAAGATGGGGTGTTGTATGTCGGAGTAACAAATAATTTAGAATTACGAGCAGCTCAACATAAAAGCAAAGAGGTTGAAGGGTTTACGAAAAAGTATTTTGTGCACCGCTTGGTCTATTATGAAACGACTAATGATGTCAATTCTGCGATTGCGCGAGAAAAATGTTTGAAGCGCTGGAAGCGGGAATGGAAGATTAGATTGATTGAAAAAGAAAATCCGGAGTGGGAAGATTTAACACTGGATTGGGGATAAGATTCCTGCCTGCGCAGGAATGACACAAATACAATGATGAATATAAGCAGAAAGAAGATATGATTGCTTGTGATTGTGTCATCCCTGGCTTGACCAGGGATCTTGTCCGAATTAAATTCTAAGATTCCGACCGGAGTTTATCCTGAGTACTCGAAGGACAGGAATGACACAAAAATACAGAATACATGGATCTCTTTGACCAAAATGAAAACTTAAAAAAAGATTCTCCACTAGCCGATCGGCTGCGACCAGAGTCTTTGGACGACTTCGTGGGTCAGGAACACTTGATTGGACCGGGCAAAATCTTGCGCCGGTTAATCGAACAAGACGAAGCGCCATCGATGATCTTGTGGGGCCCGCCCGGCACCGGCAAGACGACTTTGGCGCGAATCATCGCCAATGTTACACACTCCGTATTTGTCTCGCTTTTGGCAGTCGCGTCGGGTGTTTCACAGCTTAAGGAGGTGGTCGCGGCCGCCGCCGATCGGAAAAAGTTCCACGGCCTAAAGACAATCCTGTTCATCGACGAAATCCACCGCTGGAATAAATCGCAACAGGACGCACTCTTGCCGTATGTGGAAAATGGCACGGTTACACTGATTGGTGCGACAACCGAGAATCCGTCTTTTGAGGTCAATTCCGCTCTCTTGTCGCGGGCGCGGGTTTTTGTACTTGAGCAGTTACACGAAAAGGATCTTGAAAAAATCTTGAAACGCGCGTTGAAGGATAAGAAGTTGGGATTGGCCGGAAAACTTAAAGCCGAAGTTTCGGCGATAAGGTATTTGGCTGGGCTAGCGAATGGTGATGCTCGCGTCGCTCTGAACGCGCTCGAAGCGGCGGCCAAATTTGCGGGCGGGGAAAATGAAACACATCCAAATGACAAGGCTGTCGGCCAAGTCGTACTAACCAAAGAATTGGTGCGCGAAGCGTTACAAAAATCACACCAGCTTTATGACAAGGGCGGAGATCAGCATTACAATATTATTTCCGCTTTGCACAAATCACTGCGGGGGAGCGATGCGAACGCGGCGCTGTACTGGCTGATGCGGATGTTTGTGTCCGGTGAAGACCCACTCTATATCGCGCGGCGGCTGGTGCGCTTCGCGTCCGAAGACGTGGGTCTGGCTAATTCGCAAGCGCTCACGCAGGCAATCGCGGGATATCAGGCCTGTCAATTTTTAGGCCGGCCGGAATGTGATGTGCATTTGGCGCAAGTAGTGGTATATTTGGCGAAGTGTAAAAAATCTAATGCTTTGTATGAAGCGGTGCTGGCAGTGAAAGCGGAGGTGGAAAATTCGTTGGATGAACCGGTACCGATTCATTTGCGCAACGCGCCGACGAAATTGATGAAAGATCTGGGTTACGGCAAGGATTACAAATATAATCCGCATTTTACCGGGCCGGTGGATCAAGATTATTTACCGAAAAAATTGCTGAA
>JAPLZN010000103.1 GCA_026395035.1 Candidatus Vogelbacteria bacterium
CGACAAACAGAAACGAGGTGAGGTTCCGTGAATTTCCCTTTTCAACGGACTGGCCTTTGCTGTGTGCCTGTATACTACCATAACTCAGGGAAAAATGCAAGCCCTTCAGTTTTTGGCTCAATTAAGAGTCAAAAACTGAAGGGCCTTGTCTAAATCGGGGCGGTTTCCGATTCGTGTCGCTGTGAAGGTGGCGTCGCGTTCGGACTGCTTTTCCAAACCCCGTCGATCTTGGCCAGGTCAATCACTGGTTTGTCCGAATCCTCTGATCTGATGAACGGGGATTGCGGGGCGGCGGCTTCCTCCTTCATCTCGCGTCCTCGTTGCCGAGTCTCCTTGATCTTCTTTGCGATCTCAAGGATTGTCTTGATACCGGCCAGTTTGGCTCGTCGTTTGGCCAGCAGAGAGCTAATCTTTTTTACATCATGGAAGACTGCTTCAATGAGCACGAGGGTCATGAGAAAGGACCAAACTCCGCTGGTTATCCCGACTATCCCGACACCGAACAGGGCCATCGTCGGGCCGCCACCCAAGAACGGTCTGGCGATGCAGACCAGGACAAAGGCGAACAAAAAATAGAACATCAGAGCGCTCCTTTTTTGGAATATTACGATCTTCAGGTTCGATCTGTCGTCTGTGATACCATAATTATTGAAATTTGTCGAACGAACCGTGAAATGGATTGCCGGAAAACAAAGATCCCGCAAGCCGGTTGGCTTGCGGGATTTATACGCGGGTCTCATTCAAACTTCCGGGGTCGGTCACAGGGGGTGCAGGAGTCGTTCCCACCTTCCCCCATCTTCCGGGCCAGTACTTCTTGGTCGACGGCCGGCAAGTCCCTGCCGTCGTCCTCGTCGAGTGGAAGCGGAGGCGGTGTCTTGGCGTGGAGGGATAGTCGTCTCATGATTTCCATGATTTTCGGCGGGGGAGCCGGCGGATGGAACGGCGGGTCGTTGTTCCCGAATAGACCCTCAAACATCGGGGAAACATCGTCATTCTCTGGTCGTCCATCGGATCCCGGGTCGAAGTTGCCGCTCGTCCGGTCTCCGCCTGGCCCCATTTCTTCCTGGTCAATCGCTTTGGCCCAGGCGTCGCGTTCTTCGGGAGCCATCCGAGCAATCGGATTGCCCACGATAGTGTTGACTTCGTTTTTCCACCGCTCGGCCAAACCTAGGACGTCAACCTCCTCCTCATCATCCTCATCCTCTTCTTTCTTTTCCTCTTTCTCGTCATCTTTATACTCGGGCAGGGTCGAATGAAAGATGAAGTCGAAAAAAGCGTCAACGGCAGTCACAGCCAGCTTTTTGTTTTCCTGCCAATTACGCTTGTCGTAGAGTACGGCTAGTCCCAGAGGGACGAGCATCAGGAAGGCCCAGAAGCCGTGGCAAGCCTGGTAGCCGACGAAGGCGATCATGGTGACCCCACAGAAGGGAGCCAGCAAAAAGAGCAACAAACACCATAAAAAAGTCAGCATAACGCACCTCCCGAAAAATATTGGAAAAACCTAACCTGCGTCTATCCTGTCACGATTTTATTGAGAAGTCAAAAGTTCCCGGTAAGGTGTCTACCTTGCCCGATTCGGAGGCGCCATAAAATCGGCTTGAAAAATTTTCGTAGGAGGAAAAGCTCTTATGAGTAAGAGTCAAACCCCTAATGCCGGAGTTACCCATCCGGCCGATCTTGTCAGAGAGGGTTCGGCACCCGGGATTTTTCTTAACCGGGTGTTGGAAAACTTCGCCCCGAAGGATTTCCGGGGACTGGGCAACTTGTCACGGGCGCTACCCAGTGCGGCGGAGTACGTTTTCGAGCTCCGGCGTTTCTTGGAGTGCATAGCCTGGCGCGCGGCAAGGTCCGGTGAGAATATTCGCGCCTTTCAGCCCGAGCTCCTCGGCGTGCCGATGTCCTCGATTATCATCCCGGCTCGGACAGAGGATTTCTTACCCTTTCAGACCTTTCGCGATCAGAATCCCAAGATCAAGTTCCACTTGGTTTGTGGCATCAATCCGATCGGGTTTAGCGATTGGACCCTGCCCGGCCGCGAGGAATCCGAGGGCGAGATCGTGTTTACTCCGCACCGGCTGATGACCGATGCCTCGGCCATCGAGGTCTTCAACACCTTCGGCGGTCCGGCTCTTGAGTCGAGTTGGGCCACACTGTATACGCAGTTGGTGCGGCAGGGTCACGGGGAAGATGGCCCCCTGCTGACCGATGGTCGGCGCAATGTTTTTTTCAAGCGTAACTCGAGGGAGGAACTTTTCTCCATCCTGGTGCATTGGAACAAGGCGGGGTGGTATCTCCAGCATGAGTACAACCCGGAAATCAGGGAAGGAGAGATCGTTTTTGTTCCTGCGCCGTCCCAGTCCAGTCTCTGAGGAAAGTTGACTGGTGTATGGTCTTGTGATGATGTTTTTGGTCCCGTTCGGCACTGCCGGACGGGACCTTTTCTATTACCTACCACTCTCCGCTTATTCCGTGTTATACTATTTTGATGATTTTCGGCCGTAAATCCCTTATTGCGATCGCTATTTTGATCGGTGCCGTTATTCTCGCCTACGGTATTGTTCGTCTTGGCTGGTTTTTGCCGGCGGGTGGACTGTCCGGGCTCTTGGCGGGAGAATCGACGAGTGCCCTGGTTCCATATCTGGTGGTTATTTCCGCCATGGTGGACAGTATCAATCCCTGCGCTTTTTCCGTTTTGCTTCTGACTATCGCTTTTCTCTTTTCGCTCGGCAAATCCCGCGGGCGCATTTTGCAGGCCGGGGGAGTGTATGTTTTCGGTATTTTCCTCACCTATCTTTTAATCGGCCTGGGTATTACGCAAGTTCTGGCACTTTTTGGCGTCCCGCATTTCATGGCTAAATTTGGCGCGGTCGCCTTGATCATCTGGGCCGTCCTTGAACTCTTGGGCGAACTGATTCCCAATTTTCCCATTCAGCTCAAAATTCCGCAATCCGCGCATCGTTCAATGGCCGGTTTGATTGAAAAAGGGACTATCCCCACGGCTTTTGTCTTGGGTATTTTAGTTGGCTTGACCGAATTTCCTTGTACCGGCGGGCCGTATCTTTTCATTCTCGGTCTCTTGCATGACAACGCCTCGTTTGGCTCCGGTTTTTGGTATCTCATACTTTACAACTTTATCTTTGTCCTTCCGCTCGGCGTAATCTTGTTCGTCGCCAGCGACAAGTCTCTGCTCTCCCGCGTGCAGACCTGGAAATCCGCCAACAATCGCGCGTTTCGGCTGACCATGGGGGTGGTGATGTTGCTTCTCGGTCTCCTCATCTTTTGGTTTGAATGACCCCCCGTATTGTCACCCCGGGCTTGACCCGGGGTCCAGGTTTTTTTGACATCCGGGCCTGGATCCCGGCTCGGTGGCCGGGATGACACAAATGCGACCTTCGGTATCTTCCTCGTATTGTCATTGCGAGGTACCCCGAAGCAATCTCTCTTTGCTTCCCTGGAATTGTCACCCCGGGCTTGACCCGGGGTCCAGGTTTGTATTTTGCGCTGATTTTGTGCTAATCTATTCCTATGGACGACCTGAAAATCAAGGACCTGCAAGCCAAAATCGCCGCGATCCAGAAGGATAACAAAGTGGATTTGTCGAGCGAGGAAGACCTCTCGATTGCCATTATGAACCTCATTTCTTTGGAGGAGCATTTCTTTTTCTCCGGTGCCAAAACGGGAAAAGGGGAGTATTACGACTTAATGAACGAAACGCGCGAGATTCGCAAACAATTGCTGGCCAAACTGATGGACGAAAACGAAGCCGAAAGCTGGTGCATTTCCAAGCACTTACTCGCCGCCACAATGCGGATGATGGAAGTCGGCACCAAGTATCAAAAAGACGGCAAGAAAGAGGAAGCCGAAAAGATTTTCAAACAAGCTTTTCATGTTTACTCGATGTTCTGGGCCTTGCGCTTGAAAATTGTGGATACCGCCGGTCTGAAAACAGAAAAGGGAGTCGATGACATAGACACCAGCAAGCCGTGGACGGCGGAGGATATTGTTAATAGGCTCGTCAATTGTTGCAAAGAATAGTTTAGGTCCTTTCCTTGGCGCACTTCTTCGTACCCGCCGCCTACTGGCGCTGGGCACTGCGCTCGTCTTCACTCGCTTGTTACAAAGATAGCTTGCGCCTCGAAGTGCATCCAAGTAAAAGCCCTAAACCCAAAACCGATTAAATAGACAAATAACCACCATGAACAAATACCAACGACTCGAAGCCAAGCATAGCCAAGATAAGTACATCGTTACCGGCATTGTTGTCGCCCTCGTTATTATTGGTGGTCTTATGGTCTGGCTATCGACTTTTGCTCCGCAATCAAAGCGTCCGGTGACCGATCCGACCGCGACCACGACTTTGCCGATTGCAACTTCTACCGTTCCGGTGGGTACGACGACTGCTGGCAAGCCTTTGTCGGCCGATAAAATCACCGGTTTGGCCAAATTCCTGGCGGCGCAGGGGATCAAGATGTATGGTGCCGCTTGGTGCACGCACTGTGCCGATCAAAAGGCCGCTTTCGGCGAAGCTTTCAAGCTGATCACCTATGTGGAGTGTCCCGAAAATACCAAGATTTGTCTGGCCGCCGGAGTGGAGGGCTATCCGACCTGGCGCAAGCCGAACGGCGACAAGATCGAGGGCTTTACGCCGCTCGATAAGCTCGCCACTTGGGCCGGCTACAAATACTAGTTTCCCGCCTTGTCATCCCGGCGGAGGCCGGGATCCAGAGTTTTAATTTTTAATTTCTAAAAAACCGGCGTCGCCGGTTTTTTTGGGGCCTGGAAGTGCGGCTTCCCTTTCGCCTTTTGGAAGCCGTTCTTCCAAGTCCTTGACCGGTCGGCGGAATTCGCGCCGCGCCAGCTGGTGCGGCGCGTTTGTCCCCTTAAATATTTGAATCTTTAAATACTATTCCTCCGAAACTTTTCTCGCCTTTCACTCATCACTCATCACTCATCATTCATCACCGATTTCCCCTTGTCGTTTAAGCCCCGTTCGGGGCGACTCTTGAACCCGTCCCGCTTTTGTTTTCTGGCAGTTATACACAGTCCGGTTTGCCCTGAAATTTACTATAATAAAGTCCTGAAAATATAAAAAATCATTAATAATTATTAAAATTGTATTTTTTTTAGTACTTTTTAACAAAAACTATGGCAAAAGTGAAAAAAACGGTGAAAGCAGTGAAAAAGGCGACTGGCACGAAAAAGGTAACCCGTTTTGCGACTCCGAAAACGACCAAGTCGGCCAAATCCGCCTCGGGCGGAAAACCCAAACTGTTGGAGATCAAAAAGCGCGATGGTAGTATTTTGCCGTTTGAACTGGACAAGATCGCGCATGCCGTTTTTAAGTCTATGAAGGCCTCAGGCGAGGGGAGCGAAGCTGATGCCGTGGTAGTCGCCCAGTCGGTCAAAGACGAGCTGGAACGCGAATGCCTGGCTAATACCGACAACTGCCTGCCGACCGTTGAAGAGATCCAGGACCTGGTGGAAAAGCACCTCATCCTGCACCAGTTTGCCGCCGCTTCCAAAGCTTACATTCTCTACCGCGAAAAGCGGTCCGAATTGCGTCGCTTGCGCGGCGATGTCCCACGCCATGTTCGCGAGCTGGCCAAAGAATCCAAAAAATACTTCCGCAATCAGCTGTCGGAATTCGTCTACTACACCACCTATTCCAAATGGTTGCCCGACGAGCATCGCCGCGAAACCTGGTTGGAAACAATCGACCGCTATGTTGATTTTATGCAGGAAAACTTGGGCGACAAATTGTCCGCCAAAGAATACGCCGAGATTCGCGAATATATGCTGGGCATGAAAGCCCTCGGCTCGATGCGCCTGCTCTGGGGTTCCGGCAAAGCGGCGCGCGCGACCAATGTCGTCGCCTACAATTGTTCGTTCATTGCGCCCAAAGAATGGCAGGACTTCGGCGAAGTAATGTATGTCCTGATGTGCGGGTCTGGTCTGGGCTTTTCGGTGGAACGACAAAATGTGGAATTGCTTCCGATCATCAAACGGCAAACCGGCGAAAAATTGGCGACGCATATGGTGGGCGACAGCAAAGAGGGCTGGGCCGATGCTTTCGTGCTCGGTCTCAAAACCTGGTCCGAAGGCAAGGATATTGTTTTTGATTATTCCAGCGTCCGCCCGCAGGGTGCGCGCTTGGCCACGATGGGCGGTCGCAGTTCCGGTCCCGAACCTTTGCGCAATTTGATAGACTTCGCTCGTGGGCGCCTGCTCTCGCGCCAGGGCCGTCGGCTCACGACCTTGGATGTCCACGATATGATGTGCAAAATTGGCGAAATCGTGGTGATGGGCGGTGTCCGTCGCTCGGCGCTCATTTCACTATCCGAATTGGACGATCCGGAAATGAAGGAGGCCAAAAACGGCCAGTTCTACCTCTCGCATCCCGAACGCATGATGGCCAACAACTCCGTCGTCTACAACGAAAAACCGACGATTGAACAATTTTTGGACGAATGGCTGAACCTAATCAAGGCGCGCTCCGGCGAGCGGGGGATTTTCAATCGCGGGGGACTGGTCAAACAATTGCCGGCCCGGCGTTTGGCGGTTTCCAATGATCACTTGTACAGCATGGGCATGAATCCCTGCGGTGAAATCTATCTGCGTTCCAAACAATTCTGTAATTTGTCGGAGGTGGTGGCCCGCGCCGAAGATACCGAAAAAGATTTGCTGGATAAGGTGCGCATTGCCACGATTTTGGGCACTTACCAAAGCACGCTGACGCATTTTCCGTACCTGTCCAAAGAATGGCAAGCCAACTGCGAGGAAGAGCGCCTGCTTGGCGTGTCTATCACCGGCCAGTGGGATTGTCCGGCCTTGCGCAACGACGCCACTTTTGAGAAATTGAAAAAAATGGCAGTGGAGACGAATAAAAAATATGCCGCCCGCTTCGGCATCAGCCAATCAATGGCGGTCACCTGTGCCAAACCCTCCGGCAACGGTTCGCAATTATTTGATTCGTCGTCCGGCTGTCATCCGCGCCACGCCCAATACTATATTCGCCGCGTGCGTTTGGAAGTGCACAACCCGCTCTTTTTGATGTTGAAAGACGCCGGCATCAAAATGTTGCCCGAAGTCGGCCAGACCGAGGCGACCGCCACCACCTGGGTGGTGGAATTCCCGATCAAGGCGCCAAAAGGGGCGATCTTCAAACAAGATTTGAACGCGATTGAACACTTGAATTACTGGAAGATGATCAAGATGCATTACACCGAGCACAATCCGTCCGTGACGATTTCCGTCGGCGATGAAGAATGGCTGGCGGCCGGCAATTGGGTCTACGAAAACTGGGATTTGGTCGGCGGGCTGTCGTTCCTTCCGCGCGACAACGCCGTGTACCGCCTGGCGCCCTATGAAGAGATTACCAAAGAGCGCTACGACGAACTGGCCAAAAACTTCCCCGACATAGACTTCTCCAAAATTGTCCTCTACGAGTATGAAGACAACACCACCTCATCAAAGGAACTAGCCTGCTCCTCCGGCAAGTGCGAAGTAGACTTCACCCAAGTCCCCGAATCCGCCGTGGTCGCCTCTTCCGCCCCCGCTTCTTCCTCTCACTCTTCATCTTCTCACCCCTCTTCCCCCAAAAAGAAATCTAAAAAGTAGGTTCCTCTCTGTATTTTTCCCCTCCTCTTCGAGGAGGGGTGGCGTACACGCCGGGGCGGTTGACCCTGTCTTTTCTGTATCGTCATTGCGAGCGAAGCGCGGCAATCTCTATTATCGTGTCATCCCCGCATTTGTGTCATCCCGGGCTTGACCCGGGATCCAGGACCCGCATTTTCTCCCCGCCTTTTCACTGCGTTCCGCCGTAGCCTCCGGCGAAGGAGGAAGGCGGGGTAGGGGCGGTTGACCCCTTTCCATCTTCTTATTCCCAAAAACCCCTAAAAATAACGCTATTTTGGCCCCTGTTTACAATTGGTTGACAATTGAAAAGCATTTGTTTACAATTGGTTGATACATGATAAACAAAGAAAAAATCATTGCTATGGCCGAGGAGATTGGTGTTTTAAAAAATATCAATCTCGTTCGCGTGTTTGGCATCAGTCGGCAATATGCCGCCCGGTTTTTAGCGGAATTAGTGGCGGAGGGAAAAATGTTAAAAATTGGCGCGACGCGCAACGCGGCTTATATTTTACCGGCCTATGCCGATCGTCATCCGGAAATAATCAGTAACCGCTATGTAAAAATCTTCACCAATCAGTCACTGGAAGAACATAAGGTACTTGATGATATCGAACGCTCGTTTGCCCCGCTGAAAAAAATAGCGGAAAATGTCAAAAGCATTTTCACCTACGCCTTTTCGGAAATGATGAATAACGCCATCGAACATTCCGGTTCGGACAAAATCAAAGTAACCGTCGCTTTAAATGGCCCGGTTCTGTCTTTTGTCGTGGATGATTTTGGTATCGGAGTATTCCGGAACATTATGCGTCAGCGCCAGTTAAATTCGGAACTGGAAGCCATCCAGGATCTGCTGAAAG
>JAPLZN010000144.1 GCA_026395035.1 Candidatus Vogelbacteria bacterium
TCGCTAGATTGGGCGCTATTATCTCTTTTGTCGTTTTAAGCGCGGTTGGTTTAACCATTTTTATCTTCGCGTCAAATCTCATTGCGATTTTTATACCAAACGATCCTTCTGTAATTCAAGCTGGTTCCGTGTTTGTCCGAATAATAGCGTTAACTTTTGGCTTTATGGGTCTTCAGATGGCTCTCACGGGAGTATTTCGCGCATCGGGGAATATGATAGTGACAATGGTTTTGGCTTTGATCTCTCAGTGGGTTTTTCAATTTCCAATTGCATATATTCTTTCAAAGCACACATCGCTTGGCATAAACGGCCTATGGTGGGCATTTCCAATTTCTAATGTGCTCATCGCGCTTATCACTATGGCTTGGTATGTGAAGGGTGATTGGAAGAATAAAAAACTAACCGAGGAAGAAAAATTAGTTGGGCAAGTTTCCGAAGAGATTCTCGTGGAAGAGGGGGTAAGATAGCGTGATATAATCTACCTGTGAAGTGCCACGGGCTTGCCCGTGGGTATCTACTTATTTCCAGCCCGACTTCTTTTAGAAATGCCGATAGCTTCCCATTGGGTGTGATTTGTTTCGTATGATAAGATTCTATTGATGACTACAGAAATTAAAATTTTAATTGCCAAAGTGGAGGATCGAGAGCAAATTGGTGAAGTCTTTGATCGGGTGTGGTTGGCCACCTATCCCAATGAGGAGTATAAAATCACAGTAGACGATATCTTGGACCACATTGAGAAAAGACGCCAGAGGATTAGGGAAAGCAGGGAAGATAGAATAAAGAATCCTCTAAAAGGAGAAACCTTACTGGTGGCCCAAGAGGACGATAAGGTTGTTGGAGTGTGTCGGTTAGTAGTAAAAGATGATAGAAATCAGCTTCAAGCGATATATGTTTTACCGGATTATCAGGGTCGGGGGATAGGAACAATGTTTTGGTGGGAGGCGCAAAAATATACAGACCCTAAGAAAGATTTCTTCGTAGAGCTGGCCGTGTATAATACGAATGCCTTGGAATTTTACAAAAAATTAGGCTTTGTGGATACTGGTCGGCGAATGCGAGATGAAAAATTAAGAATGAAAAGTGGCTCCATAATTCCTGAAATGGAAATGGTTAAATTATCCAGCCGGAAATAGATTTAATACCCGCCAAACAAAAATTTTGGGTAGAAAAATTAAAAATGCCACCTAAAGGAACTCGTTTGGCTGTCGTTGACAACTATCATGATAAACGAAATTCAGAAAACAATTCTGGCTAATATTCAAAATGGATCGGATACCTACCTTGTCGGACCGACTGACAGCGGAAAAACATGGTTCGTAGAACACGAACTTATTCCTTTCCTCCAAAATGAGGGGTTGGCAGTTCGCTATTTTGAAAATGCGAATAAGATTACTCCAGATATTAAATTCTCCGAGGATGTTGTTATTATGGACGAAACCGAAATTCTTGTCGATAAATCATTCCGAGAAGGACTGCATCCCGCTGAGCGGCCCTTTTATTCGCCGGATTATTTGGATAAGGTTGCGACTTGGCACAAAGTGTTCAAAAATATATCACAACCAGCGGTATTTATAATTACGCGAAATAAACCGGAGGAAATTGACCATTTAATTCAAACTATCAGACAGAATGAATGGAATGGTAAGCCCGCCAGGGCGATAGAATTTGTAAGGAATTTTTAAACAAATAATACTATGTACAGAAAAGGCGTTTCCGCCCTCATTATCAATAATCACAATCAATTTCTGTTGGTTAATTTAGAATCTTTTGAAGAGAAGTATTTTGCAATCCCCGGCGGCGGAATTGAAAGTAAAGAATCATTAGAAGATGCGGTATATAGAGAAATAAAGGAAGAGTTGAATATAGAGAAAAAATCTCTTTTACTGATTGGGAAAAGTGATTTACCAATAATGGTTAAATTTAAAACCATTAAATTTAATGGTGATGGTAAAGAATTTGATGGAATGGAAAGATACTTTTTTGGGTTTAAGTTTATCGGTAACAAAAATCAAATAAAAGTCAGGAAGGATGAAATAAGAGCTTATGAGTGGGTCTCTTTTGATCAGCTTAAAAACTATTTGCTTTTTGATAATCAGCTACAAGAAACTACAGAAAAAATAGCAGAGATATTTACCAACCTCGCTACTGGTAGATGAAGGGGACAGCCAGCATTGTTTGGTAAAAGGTGTGTTGTGATTAGGGTATAAAAATAGGTTTTGTGTCCTATCCCGTACCGGGACTGTTCACCTTTTGGCTCTTTTGTTCGCTTCGCTCCAAAACAGCTCAAAAGGTCTTGCGAAGCTGCGCTAGCTCGCTTCTCACCCGCGGCCCAGCCGTCGGGGTATTAGGCACAAAACACCGGGGCTATTTTTCGGAATAAGAATGACCCACTGGTCATTCAAAACACAACGCGTGTCCTCATCCCCACGGCAAGCCGACGGGGTTTTCGGACTCCGCTCTCCGATAAAAATTTTACTTTAACCCGATTTTTAGGTATCTTTACTTGATGAGTTTAAGTATCGGAATTGTCGGATTGCCAAACGTCGGGAAATCGACGCTGTTTAACGCGCTGACCAAAAAAGGCGTGCCGGCGGAGAACTATCCTTTCTGTACCATCGATCCGTCGGTGGGTATTGTGGCCGTGCCGGATGAACGGGTGGATATTTTGACTGACTTTTCTAAATCGCGGAAGAAAATCCCGGCGGCGATTGAGTTCGTGGATATTGCCGGCTTGGTCGCCGGTGCATCCAAAGGCGAAGGGCTCGGTAATCAATTCCTGTCGCATATTCGCGAAACCGACGCGATTGCTGAGGTGGTACGGATATTTAAGGACAAAAATGTCACGCATGTTACGGGCGAAGTGGATCCGCTATCTGATGTGGAAACCATCAATTTAGAGCTCATTTTGGCCGATTTGGCCACTGTCACTAAACGACACTCGAATGTCGCTCACGATGCCAAACGGGGCGTTAAGGAGGCCGTGGTGGAGCTGGCCTTGTTGGAGAAACTGCAAAAAACGCTGGAAGCCGGCCAATTGGCAAGGACTGTCCTTGACACGGCGAGCGAGCCGGAAAAAGTTTTTCTCAAACAGCTCTGTTTATTGTCGGCCAAGCCGATTCTCTATATATTG
>JAPLZN010000152.1 GCA_026395035.1 Candidatus Vogelbacteria bacterium
AACCATCTGGAAAAACAGGGTTTTGAAGTTGTCATGGCCGGGCGGGTTCGTGGCCACTATCAAGACGGTATCCTCGGTAAAAAGATTCTGGTCTTTAAGGAAAAAGGCGTGGATGTGCGCATTGCGGTGGATATGGTGAGCTGGACTTGCGATGGCCAGGTGGACCAGATTATTCTGGCCAGTTCCGACTCCGATCTCCAACCGGCGATTGATGAAGTTAAGAAACGTAAAGCGACCTGCATCTATCTCGGCTTTGAAACCGCACCCAATAAAGGTATTTCCTACAATACCAATAAAACGATCCTCATCCGCGATTCAGAAGTGCTGGCGTTTGAGAAAAGCCCCACCCTTTTTTAAAAGGGATAAAATGTTATCATATGGATAGTGCTTGTGGGCGAAAGCCCCGTTCAGCTAATAAGCTGAAGCCAAGTACTCTCGAAAGCGCCCTAGGAATGGGGCTTTTTCGTTGCCACTCAAAATCCCGGCATTCTTTTAATCTGTTGATTTATTATAAATTTGCCGTTTGCGGCCAATTTCCCAGCCTTTTGCCGAATAGCAGGCAGACCTACACTGTGTCCGGAAGCCGAATTATTAGCCCGACCGACTTCTGTTGGGAGAGTGTCGTTCCTGACGGGAAATATTTTTCCATTATGAACAACGACGAACCAGTTGTCTCAAAGAGTTGGGATCGGCAAGTCTTAGCCGTTCTCAAGGCCATCGAGGCCCGTCTTGGCGGTATCGAAGAAACACTCCTCACGATTGAGGATGTCATTGATAACGCATTGCAAGACGCCGTGTAGACAACAAGGTTCGATACAACTCACAGGGTTACAGATGAGACTGCAAAATTATGGCTACAGATATGTGTAGCCAGAGGTGGTTTTGTTAGTGCCCTCAGCAGGAATCGGACCTGCATCGCCTCGTTAGGAGTGAGGTGCTCTATCCATTGAGCTACAAGGGCATTCACACAATCTTCCTTCTTTTGCCTTCCCCGGCCGTCCCGACGGCCCATAGACAGCCGGCGTAGCCGTCCTTTTCTCATCTTCTTTTTTCTGATGGGGTGACGGGGGACGAGGACTGTTCTCCGGAGGAACTCTCGGAGGCGCGCAGGCGCCAAGAGTGAGCAAAAATTCAGCAGAATTTTATGCGTGTCCGAGGGAGAATTGCCCTCGTCCCCCGTCTTTCAAACCTAAAACGGGCAAGGCTCACGCTTTACCCGTCTATTTTACATAATTTCGGCCAAATTAACAGCCAGCTATTTTTTCAGCTCAAGCAAATCTTCCAAGAGCGGCTGATCAAAGCCAATGATAATTTCGTCGCCCACCACAATCACCGGCACACCCATCTGCCCGCTTTTATCCACCATCTCCTGCCGGCGCGCCAGGTCGGTCATGACATCGTAATTTTCGTATTTAATTTTATTCTCATCAAAAAACTCCTTCGCCATATGGCAGAAGTGACAAGTCGGGGTAGAGTAAATTACTACCTTTTTGGTCATAACATTAGTACGGTTATCCTAGTAAAACTATCTTTATTCTTTAATTATAGCATACTAGTCAATCTCAGCAAAAAACTCTTTTTTCACTTGGCGGTTTCTCCGCCGGATGGTTGGAAATTCAGCAAATCATCGTCTTTCGCGGCTCGGTTTTGTTTGGTATAACCGCATTTCTCACAGCGATGAACGATTTCAAACTCCCCCTTGGCCATCACCACTTCCACCGGTCGCATTATTCCCCCGCAGGTCGCCGCCCGGTCGCCCGGGTTCACATCTACATGTTTGCTCCACAAGCATTTTGGGCAATGATTGGTATAGCCATTTCCCGCCACGGCAAAACCGCAATGTTCGCAAATAAAATCTTCCTCGTTTTTGATAAATACTTGGGACATTTTAATTAGCTTTTTCCAGTATGCTATTTATAAATTCAATCTTTCTTCGATAGTACTCGCGGAGCGACAACCCGTGACCAGTTTCCTTCAAAACACGGTAATCGTCCAGAGCAGTATGGTTATTTTTCAAATAATTCTCGAAACGAAGAGAATCCTTCCACCCGGGTTCGTCAGCTTTAACAACAAAAACATCCGTCCTCTTTCCGTCCACCTGAAACGGGAATCTGGCCCTTTGTTCATAGATACTACCCGGTGGCCCAAAAACCCCAGTCAGCAAATCTACCATCTGATTAAATTTTGAAGGATCAACCGGTAGATAGATGTCCACCTCATCCTGTCCAGAAATACCCAAACTGGTCGCCCCATGATGCTCGACATTGATTTCTTTCCCCAGTGCTGTTTGAATTTTCTCCCTGACAATCTTAAAAACCTCTTCCGCCCGAGGGTCATAGGGAAAAATCTCAATTAAGTCAGAATCAGACAGGTGATCTATCCATTTTTGTTGCTCGACAGAAAGCATTGGGGGTAAATAGATATTATTTTTGTTTGTGCGGTGGAATCGGCTTCGTTTTTGATAAAAGTTTGAGACATTATTTTATTTACCCTTCTCCATCATTTTCACGTATTCTTCTACGCTGATCAAGCTCTTGATTGACACTAGCTTATCAGTAAACACTACCCCGTTTAAATGATCAACTTCATGCTGGATAACTCTGGCTAACAAACCGGTCACGGTCCTTTCAAATTCTTCGCCCTTGTCGTTAAACGCTCGAACCGTTACCGATTCCGGACGCTTCACTTGGCCAAAAACCGCCGCCCTACCAACACTCCCACAACCCTCATAATCAACGGTTGTCTTCTTCGAAGATTTCACAATCACCGGATTTATGTAAACCTGTAAACCATCCAGTTCTCCGGGGTCTTTGCGGTATTTGGTCGGCCTAATTTCTGAAACAAAAATACGAAAGCTAATTCCTATTTGCGGGGCACAGATGCCGACCAGATTCGCCTGCCGCATTGTCTCCACTAAATTTTTAACAGTTTTTTTAATTTCCGGCGCATCAAACTTCTTGACGGTTTGAGCCTTCGTTCTTAACAGCGGATTACCCAGCTGGGTGATGTTTTTTATAATCATTGGTGCGGGCAGCGGTAATCGAAACCGCGTCTCAACCTTGGGAAGGTCGCATTCTACCACTAAACCATGCCCGCATCGGGTCTAAATATAGCAGAAACAAGCCATCTTTCAAACCAGTAAAAATTAAGATTCCTGCCTTCGCAGGAATGATTGGCTAGAACTCTGCTACGCTAGTACTAACCGAACCGTGTGGTCGCACGGCCCGGATTAGTACCCCATTAG